>JAEOSP010000498.1 GCA_016840305.1 Candidatus Hodarchaeota archaeon | reverse complement strand
CATGTTTGAGGGTAAGAAACTAGCTGTAATAATTCCAGCTTTAAACGAAGAAAGACTTATCAAAAGTACCCTTTCAGGCATCCCAGAATATGTTGATAAAATAATTGTAATAGATGATTTCTCAACTGATAAAACGGTTGATATGATTATGGAACTTGCCAAGCAAGATAAAAGAATTGAATTAATCCGTCATGAAAAAACCCATGGTGCTGGTGGAGCAATTATTTCCGGTTTTAAAATCGCCTTACAAGATGAAGATGTTGAGCTTATCAGCATAATGGATGGCGACGATCAAATGCGTCCAAAGCACCTGCCAGAACTACTTAGACCAATAGTAGAAGGGAAAACGGAATTTACCAAAGGAAATCGTTTGAAACGAAGCCATTGGAAAAGTATGAGCAAATTTAGATTATTTGGAAATCTCTTACTTTCATTTCTTAACAAGAAAATCTCAGGGTATTGGGCTATAGAAGATCCTCAAAATGGTTATGTAGGGTTATCAGCTGCTTTTCTGAGAAGAATGGATCTTGATTCCTTATACAAAGGATACGCCTTTGAAAATGATTTTATGATTAAAGCAAATGTCGCAAATGTAAAGATGCAAAATGTCTTGATTCCAGCCTACTACGGTGAAGAACAATCAAAGTTGAAGTATGGTCCTTTTATCATGAACACAAGCTGGCATTTGTTTGTTTCATACTACTGGCGATTATGGCATAAATATATCAAAACTTTTCATATTGTTGGTATCTTAACAATTCTCGGATTCTTGGATTTAGTTGGAGGTTTAATTGCAGGAGGAATACTTGGTTTCTCTCCAATTTCAATAATAGCGATTCCTATATCTGGTTTAGCCTTCATGCTCATAGCACTCTTTATTGATATTATAAAAGGAGTAAGACTTTCAAATTCTATGAAATAATTATTTCTAATTTATGGTGAATTGAAAGGTAGGAACAATACTGAAAATCCATTATCATAGATACGATGAACATATGGGTTTAAGGGGATTAATTGACTTATGTCTGGATACTTCCTGACGAAGTCATCATTATCACCTCCATAAACTGCCCACCCTACAATATATCCATCTCTGTACATGATTTGACTTGTAAATATGTAATCAATTTCTGGATATATTTCCCAAGGAGAGGTGTTAGCCACTAGGTTTGTTCTATTCGTTTCATTCGCCAGCACAATCGTCGTCAGCCAACTAGCATTTCCAACTTCAAAGGTAGCGCCTAAATTACCATAACCTTCAACAATAGCTGCTAGTCTGAAATCCGAGTCTACGATGACATTTTTTCCTTCAACCCAGGATGGATAACTCAAGTTTTCAACAAAAATGATGAAATCAATTGCTGCAAATTCTGCTTGCCAGTAGACCTCTTGTTGCCCCCAGTTATTTGCTGGTTTTGGATATGAATACGTTGTAGTAAGAGCCATTGCTCCAATTAATCCAATCAACGTTACAGCTTTCCATTTTCGGAGTTTCACTTTCTTAAGGATGTTAAATATTGCAATTGCCGGAAGCAAGGCCAATATTCCGATAATGTATAAAGCCAATCTCCCAAGCATGCTAGACATAATAGGGATAGCAGCTGTCACTAATATAATAGCAAGTTGACTTAAAGCCCAACCACGAATAACTCGACTTCTTGTCTTGTTTGTGTTCGGTACAGAAATCAATCCTAAAACAGCTAGTGGCGGAGTAACAAGGATAGGCGTTCCTGCAAGAATACCTGCCCATATTGTCTGATCTGGACTTGCAGCTCCAAAAAACATTGCAAAAATAAAAATGGCGATAGCACCAACGGTTGTAAAAATAATTATTGCTATATTGATCTTCTTTCTGTCAAAATTGTAGAAGAGAACTGAAAAGCCAAGTGCAAGAAGGAGTAACCCGCCAAATATCAAAATGAACGTCGTGCTGAGTGATATTCCCGCAAACAGAACAGAAAAAGCACTTTGAATAAATGAAAGAGGAAATCCGTTCAATCCAAATATCCAGTAGAGTATAACAAAAAGATCTATTGCAACCAGAATTCCGAGGTTGATCAGGATAGTCTTCCAATTAGCAGTTTTAGTTTTAAAACGTCTGAAAAGCACATCATAAGGTAAAACAACATGCCAGATGGCTAGAACCATAACTGTAGTCAAATGATGAACTAAAGTAATAACCACAGTCATGAGTACCGCAAGAACTATCATACGAGCATCTTTACTTTCTAAATAGCGATAAAGATAGAATACAACAAAAGGCACAATCCCCAGAACAGCAACTTCTGGTGCGACATTCTGATTTCTGTAAACAATAAAACCAAAGAAAGACATAAAGAACATAGACAATAAAGCAACAGTCTTCGAGCCAGTTAATCTTCTCGCTAAAACAAAGAAAATAACAAGTTGTACT
>JAEOSP010000497.1 GCA_016840305.1 Candidatus Hodarchaeota archaeon | reverse complement strand
GATAACTTTTTATACCAACAGGTAACAAAATACATTATGCCGAGAGGAGAGAAATATAAACTCGATAAGAATGATATTCAGGAAATAATTGAGCTCAAAGGGATATTACAAGCTCATAAAGTTGCATTACAATTTTCTATCAGTCCAGCCATGGTTTATAAAATATGGGAAGATATAAGCTACTATAGAGATAAATACGGGCTACTTCATCAACTAGATCTGAATATTTTGCAAAAAATGATGGTAACCCTACATGATAAAGACATAACTTTTCCTTTCACCCCACGAGAAATTGAACGCTATTCTCAACTACAGAAACAGGCTATCGACAATCAATACCTCAATGATATCTACCCCTCAAAATTAACAATACTATTTTTTGGAATGGCTGGAAGTGGAAAAACATCTGTACTAAGAGCTTTGAAAGGAAAGGATCCTAAAAAAATCTTAAAATATGGCCCGGCAAAAACTCAAGATTTTGAGAAAAGTTTATTGTCATATCAAGGAATAAACCATGAAGTTTACGATGTGAGTGGGTTATTACCATTTCTTAGGAAGGTAATGGAGGGAAATCCAGAATATCTGTTTACAAGGGGAAAAATAATAGTTTTCGTTATCGATAGTCATAATATTGATCAATTAGCTAAGGCAAAATTCTATCTAGAGCAAGCGGTTAACAATAGCACCTATTTCATTCCTAATGAAAACCTTGCTTTAGGAGTATTTTTGCATAAAGTAGATCTTCTCCCTGAAGATCAAAAAGAGGCTACACTCTCAAGAATTAAGAATTTTCTAACAAAAACTATTGCTTATCCTATAAAATTCTATGAAACAACACTACACGATGTTTCTACAGTAAAAAATGCTTTCTCAGATATTGTTCAAGGAAATAAAAACTTAAAGAATTTAAATAAAGAAGAAATACGAAATATGGTTTCAGGAGTTAAAAAAATGACTAAAGAACGTTATAAATGTAATCATTGTGAGTTAACATTTGCACAAGCAGAAGAGTTAACGGAGCATTACCTCAAGGAACATCCTGACTCACAAGAGGGGTCGAAAATCAGATTTGCTAAACTACGCAAAGGAAAAGCCGTTCAACGAATACGAACTGACAAAGAACGTATAAAAGATCGAAAACCTAGATTTGGATAGGAGAGAACACAGGAGCATAGAACTTGAATAAAAATCAGGAGTGGAAAAGATGAATTATCAAGTAAAACGAAGCTTTCAGGAGCTGAAACGAGAATTTGAAAAACGAGACCTAGAAAAAAAAGAATTACATGGGGGACCAAACCTAGAAGAAGAGAATATATTAGCTGATTTGTGGATTCTATTAACAGAAATGAGCCAAGAAGACATTGCGAAGCTTTCGTTACAAGATCAGAAATGGCGAGAAAAATTTATCGATTTAAGAAAAAACCTGTATTTCTTTCAGCAAATTACTAACATGAGAGATCCTAATTATGAAGAACCACCGCCAATGCCACATGTTAGGGACAAAAATGGGGCTTTGTGGGCTCATCCAGCTATCGTAGCACAATTAATTAACCAGGTGCCAGAACTTGTCAGGAATTGCCCTATTTGCAAAGAAGAAATAAGAGTACAGTTAACTGAAAGTCAATGGGCCATTAGCCGCGACCCAAGTCAATGGGCCAGTGGCCACGACCCAAGTAATGAAATAGTAGATGAACATATGGCTAGTCATATATTAGAACATCATCCTGATACTGAAACTGCAAAAAAAATCATCTCCAATCTCAAAACGATAGACAGTAAACCTGTGGTGAGCAAATCTCTACCTCCACAGCCAATTAAATCATCAAAATTAACCTGTCCTACCTGTAATATGGTTTTTGAATATAATGCTTTAGCAACAGTATGTCCAAACTGTTTGGGTAAGTTGGAATGAGCTCTACCGATATTGAGAAACATTGATAAGTAGGATATACTATATAGTATATAATACTGGAAATGGAAAAATATCAAGGAACACATGAGTTGAGAAAAGATGGGTAGACGAAGTGACTATGAATTAGTGGATGAAATAATAGGATTCTTTATTGATAATAAACGGGAAAAAACAATAACATTGACAGATTTTTGTGCATGGTTAGGAATAAATTCTGCAACAGCAAAAAAATGGTTAGATTTACTATTATTTATAAAAGCAATGTGTCCTGATTTCTATTTAGAAGAGGAAGGGAGAAATGTTAACATTAAATTCCCTGTAGAATCAGTGTACGCACGATATACCAATCATAAAGACAAGTAATCATGAAAAGAGAGAAGGAAGGATGAAAAATGACATACGAAAAAGGGGTAATTGATACAATTAACTTGATTCAAAGGTTATACAAGCAGTTAGAAAAAAAACAACAAATACATAGGTTAGTACAATTTCTATCGGAGATTGAAACAAAGGCAAATCATCTAAAGAATAATAGCGAGAGAAAAAACGGTCAAAACAAGTCTGAAAACCAAGATGGGGTATATTCCCCTCGGTACTGGAAAGGAGTTGCCGTAACGACCAAGGATATCAAGAACTTGGTTCTGAACAATCCAAAAAATCTCCTTCAATCATTAGAGGAGAGGAAACAGCAAGTTATAGAACTTATGAACAAATCAGGAATTGCAAACCAAGAAAAAAGTGAAATAATTCCAATCACTCAACAAATCATTAAAGGAGGGAAGATAAGTGTGTTGGGGCTCGATCGTGCAGGAAAAACATCTATTTTGCAAAGGATGAGAACAGGTAGATGGATTCCGAATACAACTCCAACAATAGGAATGAATTCAGAGACAATTATAATCGGTAATGTCCGATTTACCGCCTGGGATTTAGGGGGACAATTACAATTTAGAAGATCATTATGGGACATGTATACAAAAAATTCAGTAGGCTTACTCTTTGTAGTGGATGTAAGTAACCCTAGACGCTATCCAGAAGTACGAATAAACCTGAAAAGAATGTTATCGATGACACATTTAGAAAACCTTCCTTTAGCAATTTTTGCCAACAAGATCGATTTAATTGAGGATATTGAGGAAAATGACTTACCTAATATCCTCGGTATTAGCAAGATCAGTAATCGAGAGATTAAAGTCTTTAAGACAAGTGCAAAAACAGGTGAAGGTATCATGGTAGGAATATACTGGCTTTCAGATATAATTATGTTACGAATGGAATCAGATGATGATAGAGATCCTTCTCCAGCTACTCCGTATATTTACAATCCTCCTCCCCCTCCTGAAGGAGCAAGTAAAGGAATTGAGAAAACACAGGTCATTCCTGCATCAATTATAATTTCAAATAAATAGATACAATTTTCAGAGACAAATTTTGATTAATTTCAACCTTTGGTACAACGAATTCATGATAAAAAATAAGACAAGGATTTCCTGATGGAATATAAAATGGATTTACACTGAAGGAGAAGGTAAAACTTGAGAGAAAAAGAAAGTAGGGAAGAGGAAATGAAAGAGGTATTGAAAGAAATCAATAACTCTTTGGATGGGTTAAAGCTTGGATATATCGATAATGTATTGAAAAAGTTAGAAAACATGTCAAGTACCATCAGCACTGAACTAACAGTAAATACAGAAAAAATTCAGAATCTCTTTGAAGCAAGTACCAATTCGGTAATTGAACTGAGTGAAAACTATGAAATAATTAACCAGTCGATTTCATCGCTATCAAGTAATCAATCTGATCAATTAGAAACGTTGGCATTGATTAGAGGTACCTTAACAGGAATTGTTCAGGTGGAACTCAAGGCACTGAAGGATCAAGTGACAATATTCCTTGAACAATCAGTGAATGAGATTAAAATGTTGAATGTCGAGACAAAAAACGAGATCAGCAATCTGTTAGGAATGATGCAAAAGCTAGAAGGGCACTTCGTCCAGTTTAATAAAAATCAGCAAGAGCTAAAAGAATCAATAGAGAAATTAATGGCAGAAAAATTGCAAGACTCCGAAAAAGCAACTCAAAGATTAGTTGCCATGATCTTGAACGAACTACGCAAAATCAATGACTGAACATTTCCACACTTTTATTGTATAAAGAGCCCTTGTACGATTAGTGGCAGATTATTGAACAGCAGATCAAAGGTTTGAAATTTACTAGGTCTAAACAGATCAATACCGCTTTTTTACAGCGATATACAATCCACCAATGATAAGTAAGAAAACATTAGTAAATGCAACAGAAGAAGTACTTGTTGTTCCTATTTCTGTATGTGATGAAATCGAGGAGGTAGGTGGATAGCTAAAGACCTCTACATCCTCACAATTCGAAATAGAGCTATTTCCTACAAAATTAGATG
>JAEOSP010000496.1 GCA_016840305.1 Candidatus Hodarchaeota archaeon | reverse complement strand
CTTTATTAATTTTAATACACTATCCCCGAAAATCGTAGAATAGTTAATTTACCCAATCATTTCTAGATTCTCTGATAGGTTGGTTTGCCTTTCCCAAAATGACTCAGGTTTCCTACTCAATTAGTGAACCAAACAATGCGTAAAACACATGAATAAATTTTCATATGATTTCTACAAACCTTACTACAGACCTTAAATTAGGTGTAAACGGAAAAGAATCTAGGTACGAATCCAAATGTCAAATGATTGTGAAGAATTTGTAATTCACCCTGATAATGTGGCACATGCTAGGAAAACAATTGAGGAAAGTAATCCCACCGAACTTGCTGGCTTTTTCAAACTTTTAGCTGGTGAAACTCGAATTAAAATTCTTCTTGCCTTATCAGAAGTAGAATTATGTGTTTGTGATATTAGTACTACACTGAATGCTAAACAATCGGCGATCTCTCATCAACTTCGATATTTACGACAACATCGTTTAGTTAAAGCCCGTCGTGATGGGAAACAAATCTTTTATACTCTTGAAAAAGAACATCTTCATCCGATTCTGGCTCAAACGTTGGCGCATATGAAGGAAGAAGAAGCTAGCTAATAAAGTGATACTATGACGCATGAAAAGTACGCTTTTTTACTTCAGGGATTATCATGCGCAGATTGTGCCCTTAAAATTGAGTCTTCTTTGAAACAACAGGGCTTCACCTCGGTTCAATTAAATTTTGCAACACGTCGCTTAAACATCGGATCAGATGATATCACAAAGATTAACTCAGTAATATCAAAAATAGAACCTGGAGCTGTTGCCATTCCAGAAAAAAATTCACAAGAATTTCCTGATGCTAAAAAACACGAGAAATAATTATTAGTAAGAATTTTTGCCGCCGTTATTTTTTTACTTATTGGAATACTTGCCACATCATCCTCATTCCCTCCTTTTGTTACTATTGGAGGGTATTTTGCGCTATTTGGAGCTTATTTCATCTCAGGTTTTCATGTATTGAAAAAAGCAGTATTTAGATTGCGAACATTTGATATCGCAAATGAATACTTCTTAATGTCTATAGCCACATTGGGTGCTATAATTATTAATGAAATCCCAGAAGCCGCAGCCGTAATGGTTTTTTATACTGTTGGAGAATATTTGCAATCTAGAGCTGTGAACAAATCTCGGAAATCAATTAGTGAATTATTGGATATTCGTCCAGATGTAGCGCATCTCGTCTCTTTGGAAAAAATCACAACAGTTCCAGTAGAAGATATTCAACCTGGTAACACTATCCTTGTGAAACCAGGAGAACGAGTTCCACTAGATGGAGTATTGGTTTCACCCCATGCACATCTCGATTTATCAGCGTTAACTGGAGAATCTCGCCCTGTTTCCCTTACGAAAGGTGAAATGGTACTTTCAGGAGCAATCACTAGTTCTAGCATAAAAGTTGAAGTAACAGTTGATTATTCAGAGTCAACTGTCAGTCGAATACTTCATGTTGTTGAGAATGCGACACAACATAAATCGGAAAAAGAAGTATTTATCACTCGCTTTGCCCGTTATTACACTCCATTTGTACTTATTCTTGCTATAATGATCGCAACACTACCTCCTTTTTTATTAGCTGAACCGATGGAAATATGGGCCTATCGTGCTCTTGTAGTACTAGTTATTTCCTGTCCCTGTGCTCTTGTGGTATCTATACCTCTGGTTTATTTTGCAGGTATTGGGAAAAGTTCTAGAAATGGGGTATTACTGAAGGGTGCAAATGTTATCGATTCATTAAACGATGTATCAACTGTTCTCTTTGATAAAACGGGTACTTTGACTGTTGGAAAATTTAAAGTAGTTACGGTCGTACCTAGTGATGATCACTCCCCTCAAGAAGTTATTGCTTACGCGGCCTTAGCAGAAGCTCATTCCAATCATCCTATTGCAAAATCTATTCTTGAAGCATATAACAAAGAGGTAGATCTGTCTCAAATTGATGAATATGAGGAACTTCCTGCCCTTGGGATTAAGATGAAAACAAAAACTGGCGATTCCATTGTTGTAGGAAACGATAAAATGGTTCATGAGATCGATTGTCCTCATTCTGCTTGCATCACTGACGAAACTGCAGTGTATGTAGTTCTCAATGATGTTTATATTGGGTATATCATTATTGATGATAAAATTAAGCCCACTGCTCTAGAAGCAATTACCAAGTTAAAGGAAAGGAATGTTGCCCACATTGGATTGCTTACTGGAGATACCAAAAATATTGCAGAACGAGTTGGAGAAGAACTAGGAATTAAACAGGAAGATATTTACGCTAGTTTAATGCCTCTTAACAAACTAGAGATTCTAGAAGAATATCTTCACAAAGCGGAAGATAGAGGAGGTACAGTAATCTTTATTGGTGACGGAATGAATGATGCACCTGTTATTGCTCGTGCAGACGTTGGTGTTGCTATGGGAGCTATTGGTTCAGATGCATCTATTGAAGCAGCAGATTTGGTAATTATGGACGATAATCCTGACCGTTTAAATGATGCAATAACTATTGCAGGTAACACGAACAGAATTGCTAAACAGAACATACTTATGGCTTTGGGGATTAAAGCTATATTTATTGCTCTTGGAACTGTTGGATTGGCTTCTATGTGGGTAGCTGTATTTGGTGATGTCGGAGTTACACTCTTAACAATAATCAATTCTCTCAGACT
>JAEOSP010000495.1 GCA_016840305.1 Candidatus Hodarchaeota archaeon | reverse complement strand
TGGCATCAGTTTGAAGAAGTTGTTGAATTTAATATTACGGAAGAAATTACTAAAAGAACTGAAGATGAATATATTTCATTTAATGATCTTTTTTCTCTAGATATACAAGAAAAAGCCAAAGCAGAATATGAATCATATTTACTTGATGCAGAACGTAAAGGAATGTTTGAAGATCTTACGGAGCTTATTGCAATAGCAGTTTACTCGACGCTTATAATAGGATTTGGAATATTGATCAAAAAGAAGTATTTCAATAAGAAGTGATTCATGACTAAATTTGTCGGACAAAAAAAATTGCTTTTCAGAGTCACGACGGGATGAGTCACACATCCCCTATCCGGCAGGACAGAACAAGGAAATTTGAACTGCCCTTTAGGACTACTTGAAACAGCTCTTCATCTGATATCGCCAACACCAATACCTCACACTTCTTAGGGGTCTTTCTTCTCTTGCCTTTGACGGGTAACTCGTCTAACGTAGATACAATTGAATCAGACCGATACATTGTCGAAATATTTTTCTCATCACCTCATTTTGAGGTAAATGAAGATGAAGATTATTTAAGGTTGTAACAGAGAGAGATCTGTGAATACGAGCAATTTACCTTTGTCGGAGAATAATGATCATGTTTTTTTTAATTTTTGTCCTTGGATACCTTCTTTAAATTCTGTCAAATCACTGGTGATATTCCGTGCTTTTATGGCAAATTGTCAATTTATAGGTAAAATCATTACATAAAACACATCAGTTTTGATTATTATTATCGATATCAATTTTCTTTTAAGGGAGGCGAAAAAGGCTAATCTAAAACAAATCTAAACTAATGGTGATTTCAAATGGATGAAAATCAGCGATTTAAAGAGTACGTCGATAAAAAGATGGATAAATTCCTTGATCTTCAGCCTACTCTTGCCACATATTTAGGAAAAGAAGGCTATGAAAAAAAACTGGAATCAGGTACAAAAGAACATTTAGTGAAAAATTTAGAATTTTTCGAGGAATTCGTACAAGGATTAATAAAGTTTGACAAAAGTAAATTGGACGAACAAAACCAAATGATAATTTCGGTTGTTAACTACCGAAATGAACTTGATAAATTTACCTTTCATAATTATCCGACATGGAAAAAAATACCAAATGGTTTGGAAACAGTTCAAAGCATTATTTTCGTGTTATTTCAGAGGAGGGGACCAACCGTTGCTGTTGCAGAGGCGATCATTGCCCAATTGTCACAGCTCTCTAGATACATAAAGGAATTTCAATCTAGATTTGACAAAACTCCAATTCCTAAAATTTGGAAGGATACAACCTTATCTCAAGTCAATACAGCTCCTCAATTTCTTCAATTTCTGTTATCGGTTCTAAGTGCGTCTCCTGAAATTCCAGAAGATATTAAACAACAACTATCTCAAGGAATAAGTGAAGTTCAACCAGTTATTCAGGATCACATCACTTGGATTGAGAGTATACCTATTGATGAATCAGATTTTTGCTGGGCAACAGGATCCGAATACTTTGATAAGTTGCTAGAGATCCGTAAACTACCATGGGATCGTCAAACGACCCTTCAGAAAGGATACTCTCTTTTAGATAACTTAAAAGAGCGCTCTAAGGTTGTAGCCAAAGAAATAGATTCATCAAAAACATACGATGAGGTATTATCAGCTATAAAAACTGAACATCCATTGAACTTTGAAATGGTGTTAGAACATACAAGAATGGAATCTGAAAGAGCAAAACAGTTTGTTAAAGATAAAAACATTGCTACAATTCCTGATGGTGAACGGTTAGTTGTTGTTCCGACCCCAGATTATTTAATTCCAATCATTCCATTTGCTGCTTACATGTTACCCCCGTATTTTTCACCAAAGGAGCCTGGAATTTATGTAGTTACTCCTATCTCAGAGGAGAAGGATCTAGAAAGGCATAATTATACAGAAATAAGTAATACTATGACACATGAAGCCTATCCAGGTCATCACCTTGATTTTGCATGTAATAATGCATTTGCACCTCTTGTTCTAATGTTAGGACAGGGTATAGAAACCATTGAGGGATGGGCTCATTATTGTGAAGAACTAATGCTAGAAGAAGGATTCTATGATGATCCTAAGAAAGCAGAATTAGTAATTCTAAATGGCCAAATTTGGCGTGCTGTTCGTATTATTGTCGATATTGAACTTCATTGTAAACAACGAACGGTTGAAGAAGCATTAAAGATGCTTATGGAAGAGGCTGCAATGGATGAAACCTCTGCAACAGCTGAAGTAACTCGCTATACTTTCAGTCCAGGTTACCAACTTAGTTACCTCATTGGTAAGCTCTTGATAGATGACTTAAGAAAAGAAGCTAATGAAAAGATGGGAGATAAGTTTACTCTGAAATTTTTCCATGACACCATTCTCCAAAGTGCAGGTATGCCCTACTTTTACTTAAAGGAATGGTTTAATCGAGAAATTGAGAACATGACTTAATAATTTCTTTTCAATGAAAAAAAAGAAGCGTAAGCCTAGGGGTATTGATATCCCTCAATTTTATTTTTCTTGTGCTCCTATTAGTTTTTTAGCTTCAGTTAAGTGAGAATTGATCATTGCTTGATCATAGGCTGCAGCAGGTGATGCAAGGAGCTGAAAAACTCCCGTGGTTCTGTAATTTTTCATTCTAAGGGCATCAATAAGTTCTCGATCTATAGACGGACATAAAATTGAGAAATGAATAATTCGGTCAAAACACAAAATGTATCTTTTCCACAGATCCGATCTTGGATTTAATCTCTCAATTACTCTTTTACGCAATATACGCCAATTAAGTTCAATCTCAGACTTAATTCTATCTAGAATTTTAAGAATCTGAATTTCTTCTTTAATTGTAGTTCTAAAGGAAGAGATTACAGCTACAGGATAATAGGGTAAATCCTCTCGAGTCAAATCGTAATAATCTTTTAGGGTTGATTCTTCCCATTTGAAAGGTAGAAGAATATAGGTTCCCCTTAATATTAGAATTACATCTCTTGATTCAATATTTTCAGCCCATAGAGTAAATAAACGAGCACTATTAACGTGAATATCAGGAATTTCTTCTGACCATGGATGGATATTTGTAAAATCAAGCTGAATGGGCCCTAAATCTTCAATTAAATTAGTACTAGTAATATTTCTTCCGCCGTAAATACGATTAATTACTGCTTCCATCTCAAATTTATTTAACCGTTCTTTATCTATTGAATGATACCGTCCATCATAAAATTTCAGATTCTGGAGACTAACTTTATTCAAATTTTCCGCCTTCCTCAAATATTCATTTACCGACTTAGCGATTTATACAAAAGTTATCCTTTTGTATTTTTCGAGGGTACACCATCACCTCTCAAAAAAAATTCTTAGTGTACAGGAAACCGAAGAATATTATTAGTTATCTAATCCTTACAAAATCCTTGTTACCTTTAGTTCAATTTCAAACAATCAAAGATTATAAAGAAGGGGATTCTGTCTGCATCAAAAGCTAGTGCACGAGGATTCTTTTTAATTGTCTCCTCATC
>JAEOSP010000494.1 GCA_016840305.1 Candidatus Hodarchaeota archaeon | reverse complement strand
TTTGAATCATTGTACCGATAAGCTACCAAAACCTCTATCTTTAGTTGTAAAAATGACTAAGGCAACTGAGCTTTTAAGAGAGAGATTTGGAGATGAAAAAGTTAGGGATTGTCCTGTGGGAACCAAACTAACTTTTAAAATCTGATTGTAACAATGATATTTAATTCATCGTTGGATTATCTATTTTGCTAGCTCAAATTCAGAAGATAGATTCTTTAAAGGTTTAGGTCCTGCATAATCGGCGTAAAAACAGATTTGATGATCTAGTCGAAATCAAGGATTGATGAATAATTATCGTAAGAATGAGCCCTTTCATGACTAAATTTGTCAGACAAAAAAATTGCTTTTTAGAGTCACGACGGGATGAGTCACGCATCCCCTATCCGGCAGGACAGAACAAGTAAAACTGAACCGACCTTTAGGACTACTTGAAATAGCTCTTCATCTAATATCGCCAACACCAATACCTCTCGCTTCTTAGGGGTCTTTTTTCTCTTGCCTTTGACGAGTAACTCGTCTAACGTAGTTACAAATGAATAAGACCCAAGGATCAAGTTTTCTTTTTTTTTATCACCTCACTTTGATGAGATGAGGGAGTGAGTTTATTTAAGATTTTAAGAGAGAGAGGTCAGTGAATACGAGCAATTTGATGTTGTCGGACAAAAATGATCATGGTTCGGAATTAGGAGTCGAGGTTGGACAACGAACTATTCCTTGGAATAATATTGGAGTACTTCTACAGAATTCTCCAGTAAAGTATCATATATTTGAATCCTGTTATTCAGGTGTACTAGAACACATTAATTCAAACCTAAATATTCACGGTATGGAGGGTAGTATAGATACGGAGTTAGCGTATTTAGATACTTTAGTATATTTAATTGATGTATTTCAAGAATCCATAACAATTTCAAATGGACTGAAAGCGCTTTTGGCAAGTATACTGGCCGTTCTGTCCATTCTACAAATTCGAAGAAGGATTAATTTTGAGTAAAGAGGGAAAATTTCAATTTGAAAGAGAAAAATATTATGTTAACGATTACAAATACTCTAACCAGTTAGCTCTTTTGGAATATGGATAGCAAATTGGCAGAAATCATCACCTTGAAGAACTGATTTGACCACATCAACTTTAACTGGTTTTGAAAGCGCGCCTTCCCACTGTCGACGTTCCCAACCAGCACTACAAAGACAATATTCAGTTGGAATTTCGTTATCTTCAAGATAGTTTTCGATTACTGGGCAAAAACAAGCTGCACGCCTTTTTTCTGCAGGAGTGGTTGCTTTTTCAAATGCTTCAGGATTAGCAGGATTTTTAGTAGCAAAAATCACATTTCCTTTCCTAACTGGACGGACCCCCCAAGCACTATCTGCTTCCATTAGTTCCAAAACAGAGTCAATTGCGGATAGGGAGTTATTTGTTTCTCCTAGTGTTCTTTCGTATGTTTCTTTTAATTTGTTAATTGGATTGGGGGGAAATACATGTGCACAACTTGAAAGAATGTCATATATTTCATGAGAATCTGATGTATGGTTCTTCAATCTATTGATTGCGTCTTTAGCCCATGCCAAACGTTCTTCCGCAGATGAATCATAGGATATTTGTTCTGGAATAATTTCTTTTTTTGTTTTTGAACCTAAGACTCGTTCAGTATGTTCTTCAAATAATGCTTGCCAATTATGAATGATAAATTGGATTTCTACCTTCTCTCCCTTTGGATTATTATTATCTGCATAAATTTCAATCATAAATTCGTCTGAAATAATGCTTTTTTCTCTTATATAGTCTAATAGGACTTTAAATGTATCATTCTTTTTTTCTATTGGGCCCTCATGTAGGATTGAGAGTACTTCACGTTCCTTCAGAATCCTACTTTTAATTTCTTCAGTTTCAAACACTTCGCTTACTGGAATTCCAATTTCCATATCAAAACCATCCTCTCTAGGAACCGAAGAGACCCAGATTGTTCGTCCATATGCGGGACCAGTAATGATTTCTTTAGGTATTTGAGATATAATTCTATCAACAATGTCAGAAATATCATCCCTCGTTTTGATACTCGTTCTAATATATGAAACTCTAGTTTCATCAATTTTCTTATGTTCAATTGGATTTTCAATAGTTCCCATCTAATTCAAGACCTAATAAGCAAGTTACTCTTGGAAAATTAATTATTTGTTTATATTCGGAATATTTCAAAGTTACAAAAATATTGTATTAAATAGTATAGAAAGGGGCAAAATTATACTTTTTGCATACAATTTTCAATAATTGTACTAAAGAACTTTTTAATCAGATCAAAACCGTGTAATTCCTATATTATATAAGGAATTTTCGCAGGCTCTATTCCTAATAGACGATAATATACAAGAATTTGTCCACGATGTTGAATACTATGTTCAAGCATTTCGAGGAGAACATCTACTCGTTTAGCAGGTCTGTTTCCTTTTTCATGTGATTCTTTCAGGGAATCTCTTT
>JAEOSP010000493.1 GCA_016840305.1 Candidatus Hodarchaeota archaeon | reverse complement strand
CATTATGGTGCTTGATAAATCAAAACATGGCGATTTTATTCCACTAGTTAGCGGTTTAACTCAACTTGAAGATCTTAAAATCAGTAAAACATATAATATACCTTTGGAGTGGGTTGAAAAGATCTCGAATAGATTCTGCATTCCTAAAATTGACGAGTTTGGGTGGCGTATTCTAAAGAGAATTCATGATCAACCTTCACTTTCGGATATTCCTTGGATACTGAATCTCCGTGGTGAAGTTGATCTAACTTTATATAGGGAATTTATAACCAATGAAGATACAGGATGCACATTAGTGAGAGGGAATAGCATTTCCCGATATGTTTTAAATATGCGTAGGTTAAAGGAGAGTCATATTCACCGAGTTAGATTCCTAGAAAAATTGGGGGGTTCAATAAAAGCTAAGCATATTGATGAATATAGAATAGCTGGTCAACAGATATCTAATATGATGCAACGATGGCGACTTAAATTTTCCTTCATCGAACCTGGTAAATTTTTAGGAAACTCGTGCAACTATATTCTAGTTTCCAAGGAAAAGGCTGATAGGAAATTAGTTACCTTATATCTACTAGCTCTTTTCAATTCATCCCTCATGAATTGGAGGTTTAAGTTGACAAGTACAAATAACCATGTAAGCAATGCAGAAATAGGCTCTTTTCCTGTGAGAACGAATGATGCATTAAATCGATGGGAATATCATCTTTATTGCTTAATAATAGAGAGAGTTCAAAGTACTTTGAAGGAGCAAGTAACAAAAGTAGATTCTGACATCGAGGCAGCCATTTTTCTCCTTTATGGGCTAGAGAAAGACGAATCTGAGTTCATATTACACTCAGAAGGGGCAAACGAGAGTGAGGTCGAAAGTGTTTTAGCAAGCTTCCACAAACTAGCTCAATTAAAGGATGAAAAGGACACAGTGTTCGATTAGAGGATTTCGCGTTGACCGAGTCGGATCTACTTTACAATCATGAAACAACAACACTTAGCCAATTAGATTTGGACATCATTCGTTCTGTTCCTCCAGGGGGAAATTGGCGTAACATACCAGATTCAATAGTTTCCAAGTCTAAACGTCTTCAACAGATTAAGAAGACAGGAGGTCGAACAACATACTATGGGAGAATGGTTCTCGATAAGCCTAGTTACACAATAAGTACATACTTCAATAGACCAGGTAATGGATGTTTTATTCATCCAACGCAAAACCGATTAATAACTCAAAGAGAAGCTGCTAGATTACAATCATTTCCAGATAGTTTCCGATTTTATGGGAGCAGATTTTCACGGTACAAGCAGATTGGAAATGCTGTTCCCCCATTATTGGCAAGAGCAATTGCTGAAACAATTTCAGGAGAGAATTTCATTGATTTATTTGCTGGAGCAGGTGGGCTTGCAGAAGGGTTCAGAATGGTTGGACATAAATGCTTACTCTCAGCAGAGATTAACAAGAATATATGCATGACCTTAGAAAGATTTCCCCAAGTACACACAGTTATTAGAGCCGACCTATCAGAAGATCGAACCATAAATGAAATCGTTGAAATCACCGAAAACAAATTGGCAGGAAAAAATCTTGATGTGATTGTGACAGGTCCCCCATGTCAGGGATTCTCTACAGCAGGAAACTGGGATCAGGACGATCAGAGAAATAACCTCTATAAGCCTTTGATGAAAATTGTGCAGAAACTTACTCCTCGGCAAGTCCTGATAGAAAATGTTCCAGGAATCAAATGGATGCGTAAAGGTCAAGTTTTAGATAAAATTAAACAACTACTACAGGAAATGGAGTATTCGGTAAGGATAGTCTTACTAAAAGCAGAAGAATATGGTGTTCCTCAAAAGAGAAGAAGAGTGTTCATCTTCGGACTTAAAAAACCTGAAAGTAACAACTTATTTCCCCCAACTCCATTATTCGCTAGCCCTGGAGAAGTGAAATTCGATAAAAACATGGAATTACTTCACCTACCCAAGCCATTTACAGTTGAAGATGCAATCTCAGACTTACCACACATCAAGATTGGAGGAGGAGCCGAGATTTTAAGCTACGATCCTTCATGGATTAACAGTGATTATCAAAGTTGGTCTAGAGGTCAAATAAGCTTCAAAGAGTTATATCGAAGGAAATGCACCAACGAAAACCTAGATACTCACCAGAAAATGAGTTTACAGGCATAATTACAAAAATATGGCAGTTTGACCATGAAATATAACGAGAATGGCATGCAGGTCCAGCTTCACTGGAACAAAACGAAACTTGAACTTTTCGCAAGTAAATTGTTGAAATGGTTTGAAAAACATAACAGACGCTTCAGCTGGCGCAAAACACAGTTTTCAACATATCAAGTATTAATGTTAGAGATCTTATTGCAAAGAACCACTGCTGAAAGAGTGGAGAAAATGCTGGATAATTTCATTTCCAAGTATCCTAATCTGAATTCCCTCCATAATGCTTCCGAAGATGAAATTAGATCTGATATAGAGATGCTGGGGCTTCAAAATAGAAGGGCTAAGCAACTGAAGGAAATTGCCCGTAATATTATTGAAGAAAATCACGGACAAATTCCTAGAAGTAATGTTGATCTACTTAAGCTTCCTGGTGTTGGTCCCTATGTAGCTAATGCAGTTCTGTGTTTTTCTTTTGGTCAGTCAGTTCCACTTGTTGATACAAATGTCGCTCGTGTGGTTGGTCGGGTAGTTAATTTTGAGGTTAAAAAAGACCCAAAGGATAGAAATTTATGGGTT
>JAEOSP010000006.1 GCA_016840305.1 Candidatus Hodarchaeota archaeon | reverse complement strand
AGCTATCTTTGAGAATAATTGTAGGACTTTAGGGATTCCAACAGTTCGCGTAAGCGAGGAGAAAGTAAAAGAACTCATAGATAAAGTAAAGGAAGATCCCAAGGTCAAACTTACAATTGACCTAGAGAAAAAAGAGGTTTCTGGACTCCAAGCCCCAGTTCAATTTGAAATGCCTGAGACTACAAGATCAGCTTTAATAGAAGGACGGTGGGATATGACCTCAATACTTCTCTCAAACATGGAGAATATTAAAGAAAAAGAGAAAGGACTTCCATATTCGTTCTGAATGTGATCCTTCCATATATGCAAGAATATAGATACAACTTTTATTCAAACAAAGATCGGAAAAAGAAAAAGATGCAAGACTGTCATATAGGTTGAAGTTAGACCTAGCGTTTCCTCTATCCAAGCACTACTCAAAATCCATTACGAATCAATTTAGTTGTTCCATTCTTTATTCCAACCCTAAAATTAACAGTGCTATTCCCCCTTTTATCTTTAGGTGGGGGCAAGCATTTAAACTGAAATTGATAGCCATCACACAGATCCAAAATCTTTTTAGCCCCCTCCTTCATTGCATCACTTAAGTCTGGATTAGTTAGGATTGCCCTTCTCGTTCTGTCAAGTGGTAGCATATTAGAAAGACTCTCATTCCTCACCTTCGGATCTTTAGGCAGCATATTAAAACGTCGATCATCTTTTCTCATTTTATCTTGCCACCAATTTCCAGAGGTACATATTTCCTGTTCACTTTCATCAACTCCCCCAATGAAATCATCCGTTGATTTAATGAATAATCTTTCGAGAAGCTCACGATCTCTTTTATCATTAACACGAAGATAAAGTTCCGCCAGTCCATAAAAATTGGTTTTTTTAGAAGGCCCACAACTATCTGAAGAAAAGAAATTATTTTGATCAAGACCACGAATAACTCGCATCAGAGTCGATTCAGGGAGCTGAAAAAATTCATAAGTTCCAAGTATCTGTTTAATCGCTTTCTGATGGCCTTCTAAGAATCCATGCGATGTCAAACTTTCATAATCTTCTTTTTGTTCTGCTAATAGTAGATTCTCAATAGCCTGTGAGATATACTCATTAATTTGATCTCTGGATTCTGAAAATAATTCGTGTTTTTCTAGTAGATTTAACAATCCTTCGAATTTCCAATGTTTTGCGAGTACGCCCCCAATTGCATTGATATCATCTGTACATATATAAAAATGTGTTGGGATGGCCTCAATAAAAGGAAAATAATTCATGGATTCAAGGCTTTCTACAACCTTCGAAAATATTCGTGGGCTTAGAGGATATCTATCCAGGACCTCTTGAATAGTAAGCATAAAAAAATTTCTTCCATTCGATTTTGATTCTTCTATTGCTTCCATAACTTTGTCTTCTGTTACTTTTCCTTGATTAAAATCAGTAATCAGTTTTGATGTATCCTCCATTAGGATTTTTTCAATTTTTGATTGTATGGAATAAGGTAAATAACTTAATTCATATAGTTCTGATTGAAAGAGTTCTAACAGATCTGATATGTAACTTTCTCTATCAAACGATTTTAATTCATTTAGTGTTTCTATAACTCCGTCTTCTGTTACTTCTCTTCTAACATATTCCTCAATTAGATTAAAGATGTTTATTCTGCTTGCCGAATCTTTCATATTACTAACGTCCATAAATATATATTATGCACAAAAATGTTTTTAAATGTTTGTAAAAGTGTATAATTGGGATATTAATGGATTCACACTATATTATTATTCGATGTAGTGTTAGTATGCAAGAATGGAAACTATTAGAAAAAAATATGAAATTAAAAAAAAGTAATCACTGAAGATCATTCAGTAATGATAAATGGGGGGTTTATAGTCTCGCTTATGTTTGTCCCGGGGTAATAGCTTCCAGGAACTGGCACGAGGATAATCGCATTATTCTCACTTTCTGCAAACTGCTTTAGAGTCTGCATATAGTACCATTTCAAATATCCCTCACTCAAGGT
>JAEOSP010000050.1 GCA_016840305.1 Candidatus Hodarchaeota archaeon | reverse complement strand
GTGTGCCACATTCAATAAGAGACTGGTAAATTTAGATGTTAATCCAATCTTACTTGGTGGTCTATTTGAAGCTATTCAAAGCTTATTTTCGGAAATAATGAACGATAATCTAAAATTGATTGATATTAGCTTCCACTCTTACCGGGTGAGTGGATTAGTTTATGATCAATTGCTTTATTTGGGGATATTTGATCTAGCTCAAGTATCAGATGAATCTAAAATCGATTTTTTTCCGTATTTAGGGGAAATTGCATCCAAATTTAAACAGAATTATCCATCTATTCTAGCACAGACTGAAAATCATGAATATTCGCAATTTGATGGGTTTACAGATGATTTAGTTGCAATGGGTTATGCAGTAGAATATCAAGATTGCCGTAATTGCTTATCTAGATGTAACGATGAGAATAAGCAATGCATACCCCACTTATACTATTACAAAGAAGCTCAAGTGAACACTTAGGTTCAATTCATGTTTTATTTCTTGCTTGAATTTTATAATTCATAAAAAAAGGATGAATCCATTTTAGGGAATCATCCGATTATGCAGTATATTAACGAGAGAGCTTAGTTGAATTTATTGTAGAAATACAATCTTTTCAACCACGGATTTTTCGATCATATCGTGTTTGCTTTGGATTGCGAATTTTTCGTCCTTCCGCATCAGTATATTGCTCAAATAATATTGTAAAGAAATCGATAAACCAGAGAATGAGATGCGGGAGTAATAGAATGGCTAAAAGGGGGACAACCATAGATACTGCATTATCAAAGGATCCAGTAAAAATAGTTAGTATTCCAATTACAAACGCAAAGCCGTATATCACAATACTTGGATAAGCACCATAAACAATCTTACCTGTATATAACCTGTGAATACCAAGCCATCCTCCAAACATACAGATCAGAAGTAAAGCAGTCGAAGTAGAGTCTGATACTGAAGATAGTTGGGGCTTTGGTCCTTGCTGGTCTTTTATAATTGGTTGTCCGTAGCAATCAACGAAATCACCATTCCGAAGTTTTAGAATATCACTTATCCAACCAATGAAATAGAGACCAAATGTTAACTGATACAGAATTCCTGAATATCGTCGTTTTACGTAGTATCTGTGAACACCAAATATTCCAAGAAAAATACAGAGTTTCATTACATATTCGTGTTCGTAATGGGAAGTATTTTGGGTAGCATTTTGGGAATACATTTTCTTCTTTCCAACCTCTAAAGTTCATTTAACAAAATCTAAGGGTAAATTTTTCAAACAAATAAGAGTGTAAGTTATAATATTCTCTTTCTTTAAGGCTTTTTCCCATAGAAGACAGATTCAAGCTAACTAATACTTAAAAGGTTGAATCAGTTTTTCCTGAAAAAAAAAAAGGAAAAAGGATAATTTCAGGAAATCATCCTATTATGTAACATATCGGCTAAAGAACTACGCCAAGTCTTCCAGGTTAGTAAGCTAGTTGAGATAAATACACAAAGCAAGATACTAAACCCTACAATGATCCATAATTCAAAAGGAACGATTACAGGTACATACATGTCTGGCATGAGATAATCATAACTTGGCCGTAACAATGACAGGCTGAAATAACTACCTACAACCAATCCAGAGATTCCGTAAAACAGATTTTCCAAAAATATTACCTTCAAAATACTCAACCGTCTTGCTCCCATGGCTCTTAAGGCGAGAAATTCCATTTCACGATCCATCATCGCAAGACTCATACTAGAAAAGGTGAATAAGATTAACGCACCTAATCCTAAGAGACCCACGAAAATCATAAGGCCCATAATAAGTTCTAGCATGGTTTCCATTGTTTCTACAGCAGTTTTTGTCTCCGAATAGATGTAAGGTTGAAAATCATTCATGATTTCAAATTTAACATCGGATTTCTGAAGATCAGTAATTTCCTCAGCATAACTAAATACAAATCCGGTTACATTTTCTGATATACCGATATTTTGAATATCAATGGTGTTTTCCTGAATACCCTCAATTGTCCATAGCAACGCGTTATCAATTAATTCACCAGTGATACCTGCTATCTCTAATTGAAAAATATTGAATGGATCGAAGGAAACATTGATGAGATCTCCTACTCGTATTTTATGATCCTCGGCAAGGTTGCTACCGATCAATATAGAATTTTTTCCAAGATTACTTTTCTCTAGGTTTTTATTTCCTTTAATGACATGATATTCTCGTAACGTCGAGTTCTCGTGAAAGGCATAGAGGGGAACCCGAACAGCTTCGCCATTGAAGTCTGAAATGAAAACTTGAGTGGCTATATATCCCTCAATTTGATTTATTTCAGTAACATCTTGAAGATTTGCTTTGATATGGGTTTCAGCAGTTGGAGTCTGTAAGATAACATTTCCATCATATTTCTCGTAATTAGAATAATTTTCATTCAAAGCAAATACAACATCATATACCATACTCGCTGAAGCAATCAAAATTATCATTGATGTAGCTACTGCTATCGTAGTAGCTAATGACCGTTTCTTGTTCATGAACACTGTTCTTAATGGAATCTTTGTATTTAATCGTCGAAAAACGCCTAATCGCTGTAAGATTTTTTCTAAAAGTGGTACCTCTCCAAGTTGGCTTTTAGAGTACGGAGCAACCATGGCTTCTCGAGGGGTCAACCGGAGAACTGGTAAGGTAGCTAACATTGAGAAAAAAGCAATCACAAATACTGCAAAAAATGATCCTCCAAACCACAAAATTGGATCAAATCCAATCTTTACTACTGTAAATCCGTGCCATTCACCTCTTACGTTTACTGCAAGAGTACTTATCAACCCTGCTCCAATCCAGCCTACAATTATTCCTATGAAGCTTAATACAACGCCAAAACCCAGATAATGGGAGAAAACCTCACGTTTTTTCGCTCCTAACGCTCCATATAGGCCAATGTGTGTACGTTGGGCTGCAACTAATTTACTCAATGAGTTATAGATAGCTGTTGAACCAGCTATAAGTCCAAAAATTCCAAAAAGCAACCCAATTTTGTCATGCGGATTATCTATGTAGAAAAAGACATAATCAGGTGCTTCATCCCAGTAAATTACCTTCCTAATTCTTTCAGAACCAATAATATTTGTCAATACTTGATCAGCAATTTGATTAGCAACATGAGAGCGATCCTCTGTTTTAACGAGAACTTCATTGATTCCATCTACACCAAGAAAACTCTGTAATTCTTGGAGAGGGACATAGACAATAGGTAGTTTCCCACTAAATTCAGCATAATTAGTCTGTTCATCAACAGGGTATAAATAATCTGAATCAATAGCCATTCCGGAAATAGTATAATTCTCTGATAGAGAACCATATTTAATTGTAATAGAATCGTCAATTAACTCAGTCTGAACCCTACCGAGTAAAACTGAACGAAAATGCTTATCGATTAAGACTTGAGATCTATCTGACGGCAGGTTTCCTCTAACGAGTTCCAATTTATTGATTTCATTAATGGAAAAATTCACACCTATGATGTACGCTTTAAAATCCTCATTTAAATGGTTTATAGAAGCATAAATGAAGATTCTTCCTTCGAGATCTTCAATATTACCCTCAATAACTGTTGGTGCTGTCATCCAGTCACTAAGATTACTTTCTGGGATAAATTCGTCTAATCGAATTCTGAGATCAGCATTATTGAGATTTTCGTGATGTGCAGCGATTGTTG
>JAEOSP010000492.1 GCA_016840305.1 Candidatus Hodarchaeota archaeon | reverse complement strand
AGAAAACACCTATTTATTCGAAAATTATCACTTGAAAGAGCAATAATTTGATTGTATTTTATGATGGTACAACAGCGGCTGGGATTAATTTGAATGACGAGAAATTCGGGATGTTATTCGGAAACCTATAAGATCCCTAATAAGAAGAAGAATTGGGCTAAGTCGTTTCCAAGAGATTACTTATGGACTTTGGGTAAAGGGGTGTTATACTGAGACTCGGAGAGGTCAGGAGTTTTATAAGGAAACCATATATACATAGTTAGGTATATAAAATGAACCAACATAAAGTACAAACAGTACAAACATTTTTTCAACTTATGATTGCAGGTGGCTTAATTATTACTGCAACAGGTGGCTTTGGATCATATAAACTTATGATCGCAGGTGGCGTTATTACTGCAACAGGTGGCTTTGGATCATATTTTATAGGGAAAAAGATTAAATATGTTGTAGTTTCTCCAAATTTAATCTCTGTAAATAAAAAGGTAGTAAAAGAGTTTATATTGAGTGTGACTAATAACTTGGATTATTCTATATATGATGTATGCCTTGAAATTAGAATACAAAAAGGTGATTTAAATATTAGCGATATCATAATAGACATTTTGGATAAACCTATTGATAAACAAAATAAGTCTCCCCGCTATTGGTATATTAATTACGAAACCAAGTCTGGCAAAATCATAAAACATCTATTCTCAGATTATATTAAAGCTCATTTTAGCAAAGAATTTTCAGTCAAGATTGATTGCACCAAATGTAGTGAAAAATCAAAAATTAGCCTTAAGGTAACTAGATGGTTCGATTCTCCTTCTAAATTTAAAGTTAAACATAATAAAAGGAGCTTGCCTGAAATTTTTAAAGATTTTTTCACTGAAGATGAAATAGATGCTACGAAAGAAAAAACATCTTTTTTCATGAAAATAAAAAGCCCTGATCCAGAATAAAAATACCTAACAACTCAATACACCTGACTTTTTGGGCGCCCTAACGGGCACCCAAAAAGCAAGTGATTTCGAATGTTACGCACGGTTCAACGGAATACAATACACGAAGTTCGCTGCTGATTAGGGGTAAAAGCACACAAGAGAACAAGTCAAAAGAGCAAAAATTAGAACAATTGAGTACACCGTTGAATAAGTTGAATCACTGTATTAAGCGAAAAGAATCCAGCTATTTTTTCTTGACAGGACAGAATTTTTTTGTACTTTAGGAGAGTACAACAGCGGCTGGGATTTATCTGAATGACGAGAAGTTCGGGATGTTATGCGGAAACCATATAAGACGCCTGGTAAGAAAGCGGATTGGCGTAAGTGTTTTTACGAAAGGCGCTTACACGTTGAGGAAAGACGCGTGTTATGCGGACAGTGAAACGGCTACGGGTTCTTATACGGAAACCATATAATCAGTAGTTATAATCCTGCGGGAATAATGTCATGCAAAAGATAAGCGACTTGTCTCCAGATTTCCTGAGTGAGATAAAAAGAAGTATACTGAATCATTTAGTTGGCCTCATTAGAATTCGTAAGGAGAAATCTTCAGATGACATTCAATTGATTGGATCAGGAACTCTTGTGTGTCTCGATAATTCTTTTGGCATTCTTACTGCTCATCATGTATTAGAGGCTATTCCAGCAAACGGCACTCTAGGTCTCATCTTACCGTATCACGATAAAGAGTACCGTTACACTATAGATATCTCGCATATTACCAAAATGCCTATTGCGCGAGGAAACGTTGATAGCGATGGCCCTGATTTAGCATTCATAAAGTTGCCTCAGCCGTACATTGGCCAAATCAAGGCCCATGGTACATTTTACAATTTATCACATGACAAAGAGGAAATGCTCAATAGCCCTGTCGATAATAATATTGGTATGTGGGCAGTGAGTGGTTTTCCGGATGAGTACACTAAGGAAATAGAATCAATAGGCTGCTTCAATGGAGTCATAAAATATGAAGGAAATTGTTTATTTGGAAGCATAGACAAATGTTATTCATCGGGGGAGTTTGACTATATTGAGATGCCAGCTGATTATAATAACGATGTTCCTGAAAGCTTTGGCGGAGTTAGTGGAGGCGGATTATGGCATATCATACTTGAGAAACAACCACAAGGT
>JAEOSP010000491.1 GCA_016840305.1 Candidatus Hodarchaeota archaeon | reverse complement strand
GATGTCAAACATAACCCAAAAAGGCTGGTTGAGATTCTAAACTATTTTACAAAAGACAACCCCGTCAAATATACAGCACATAGTTTTGATTGGAGCAAATATGGTTCATATGAAAACTTTATGAGTGAAGTCAAAAAGACTTTTGAAACTATTGATGATGATTTAAAGTTTTTGTCTTCAAACCTTTATGAGAAAATTTCAAAGTTCCTCTTTTCTAATCAATTGAATGAGAGCAATACCTGGGGGGTGAGTCGAATTGGATTTGGCTGGTCGTCCCCAGAGTTGCAGCAGTGGGCACATTTGGAAGATTCAAAACCAGATGGAAAAAAAGCAATATATTTTCCATTACCGGCTAAGTATGTAAAACAGGTCAATAGTAAAACGATCAGTAATTTCGATGATGTCTGTAATGTTTTCAAAAATGAAATTGAGATCCGAGATGATGGCAAATTGAGTATGCTATTGGAGGACCTTGAAGAAGAAATTCTTGGATTTGATTTTGAAGTAGAATACAAGAGCCTTTCAAACATTTCTTTTTATACAGATGTTGAATATTTACGTAATGGTCTAGTAAAAATATTTGAGCAGTTTAAAGAAGATAGAAGGAAAGATTATAACTCTATCGTGATTGAAGCTATTCCATGTGAAGAGGGAAAATACATAGACTTGCTAATAACCCAAATAGGTTCTGAATTAACTAAACGCCCTAGTATAATGGTGCAAGAAATAGAAGATGGGGATTTCCAAGATATCAGAGCATCGTTCCTTTCTCTTTGTGATTGGTCAATTATGGGTAAATATCAAGATCAGTTTTTCAAAATCGACTATCTTTCAGCCATCACTGAAGATGTGACAATTTCGGAGCTATCCACTGCACCGGATGGCTTTACTTTCCGACTAAGGTTTTATCATGCCTAAAATATTGCTCATAGAAGATAGAGTTGAACGTCAAAAACTGTTTTCAGAAGATACAGGTTTCAACTTTGAGGAGGAGTCTTATTTGGATATCCTAGATAACAGAATCTCGTTAGATGGTATTGAATTAGATCAATACACAACTATCATATGTCATAGATCAGCGTTTGGTGAATCTAACAGCAGCGTTTTGGATAGATTAAAAGATCATTGCAAAAAAACACAAACGCAACTTGTGTTTTTTTCTGGCGGGATTTCATCAACATTTTACTCGCATACCACCTATGAATTTCTACTTTTGAATTCCAAAGCATTTTACAGTGAAAACTTAGAGCTTTACCTTAATGAAATAATGACTAATCAAACTTCAAATCTACGTTTGATGGCTTATGGAATCAATTGGAAAATTAATCTCATGCTTGATACATTAGCAAAGGTAAATATGTTTATTTCCCAGAATATGCATAAAGAGAGAATCAAAGCGCAAAGATTAAAAACATTTTCGCAGCTCGACAACTTAAAAGAAATTGTGGATATCAAATATCCGGTTCCTGAGTCAGGAGGTGCTATCTTTCTAGAAGATGTGCAACAATTTTCATCAAGACTTACTGAAAAAATAAACCAAGAGATTTTAATGCATGCATGAAGTACTATTAATTCACTATGACAATACGCCTTTAGTTGATAAGTTCCCAAACAATATAAAGTTCAATCCATCAATTGATGAACTCAGTAGCAGCGATATCGACACTTTTATTTCAAAGCAGATCATTCCTGAACTTCAAAATAAGCAATTTAACATCATTTTTATTAAAGATGCCCTCTCTGACAACTACTTAGATTTTTATGGTCTTATCCTAGCTCACCATATCCGGCTTAGTTCAAACCTATTAAAAGAAAAAAGTCTTGTCCCAATCATCATACTTAGCGATATCAATGAACTGATGATAAATAAACTGTCGACCTTAGGAAGATTGCTTTTTACAAAAAATGTATTTTTGTGCCAGAATAACAGCGATTCTGTAGAACGCATTGAAGCTTTAGATTTACAGACTTTGAGTGAAGAAGAATACGAGAAACGGTTCATTAGTTTAATCAATGTTAACCCACCACAAGATTATCTCAGTCACCATAGCATCACGAATCAGTGGTCTATCTATAGATGGTCTGCGTTTTTAAATATAAGCAGT
>JAEOSP010000490.1 GCA_016840305.1 Candidatus Hodarchaeota archaeon | reverse complement strand
TAAATTCAACTGATGTTGGAGGATTCCAATCAGTATATGTTAAGGATCCTGTATATCCTAATTCTTCAAGGTAATCAGTTACTTCATTAGACCACTGATTTAAGTAATTTGAATTACCTTCAATCAATGCTCGCTTTCCAGCATTAAATGTTTCTGCTTTTATGTTTGCGAAAACGAAATAAATATCCTCAGACTCTCTTGGAGGTCTTCTCCTTGAAGCATCTGCAAGGAGACCTCCAATAACGAATAAGAGGATGCAAACTATAATCGCAGACATTAAAAGGATTTGTCCTTTATCTGATCGACGAAATTGACGCATTTTTATTCCTCAAATATACCAAAGCTGGAATCTTATGTATCTTAAATCACCAATACTATCAGTGTCACTCATACGAAACATGTAATTCACAGTAGCAACAGGTTTATCCGAGGGCGGTGATCCACCAAAGACAGCATCATCCACAACGGTACCACCCAAACTACCACTAAATACAGTGAGATTAAAGCCTACATCTCGGGGTAACATTTCAATTAATGCGGCTTTAAGATCATCATAATTATCATTAGAGACCCATTCTCTTAATTTTCCAGAATCATCTAAAGCAGTCAAGGCACTTCTTCCTCTTTCTTTAAGTTCCTCTACTGATTGGGCTTCATATGTTGGGATGGAATAAAATTGAAGAACTGAGAAAGCAAAAATGATCATAATAATAACAGCCATTATTGCTTCAAGTGTATGAATCTGTCCTTTCTTACCTCGAATTGGAAATCTCATTTTCATGTTTTTAGCCTCACGAAATCCTCCAGTAGCATATTGTGGTTTCGAAAACCATTCCTCTGACAGAAACATATTTATGAACATATTCAGTATAAATGGTACTTTCAATAGGATCTAGTCCGTAAATTGGACGAATTTGTTGATTAGGCCTCACATCACCGTCGAATAAAAGTGGCAGCGTAATAAAGTTTACTCCATGATTGCCGTTTCCATCTTCAACCCTTACAATGACTATGATTGGCTCTATGGACGATATTGAACCAAGATTTTCAAGATTATCTGTTGATAATGTTCTGTGGACGCTTGTGTCATTCTCTCCAAAAATTATAGTACAATTTTTTGTAGCGATTGAAGTGGTATTTCCGCTCTCCCATGAATATAATCTGGCTTCTAGCGCACTAGTTTGTAACAAGGTCGCATTTAAGTTTATTATGTAATTTACAGGGTTATTATCGTAAAATAAGACCCTGAAATCCCAATTTCCAGCTTCTGATTCCACAATGCCAACTATTACATAACGCCCTTCTGATCCTGATGCACTTAATTCGTCAATGGCAACAATTTCATCGGTGTTATTAAGATTTGAAAAGGTATTAATAGTTCCATCAGGCTCTATAACATAAAGATCAAGATCAAAATCAGAACCAATCTCATCATCAACAAGTTCTCCGTTATCTGTAACATTCACCTGAATCCGTAACTGATTCCCTGAGGTTACATTATACATATTGAGTTTTATGAGTGAATGAAGTCCAAAGTAAAATCTCTCTGGACGGGGGATATTTGAAGCATTATGAGCGTTAAACTCACTAGGATCGATATCATGAACTGATGAATTGTAATAAGGATCTTGTACTCCATATTGGGTTTGGTTTATAATTGGAAGATAATACCTTGATTCGGGGTCTAGTCGAGCCAAAGCATTGGGATGAAGAGCATAACCTGGAGAATTAGAGCTAGTATTTCTCAGACCTAATGTATGTCCATTCGCATTCTCTAAATTATTGCGACTTGTATCATCCCAATCGAATCCACCAGTAGAAGTTAATAAAGTATCTGAGAAAGAATTGCCAGCAATATATATATGATTGCGGGTTGTTTGTTCGGTGACAGTGGTTGCCGAATTAATCGCCATTCCTAAAACTTGAGAAAATGCGATGAGAAAGATTGATAGCGCAATAGCAAAGTCAATAGCACGCATCTGTCCTCTTTTGTCTTTGATAAATCGCCATTTGGTAAATATCAACTTATCAAAATCCAACAAATATGTTCCTCCGAACTATAGCTTTGAATTGATATCTAAATCTTTAATCACTTTATTACCCATTACAAGTTCCTCAAGATAACTCTTGATTTCTCTTAGCAAGGACTCGAGCTCTACGAGAGCCAATCCTTTTTCCAATAACGCTGTAGAGCGATTCATAACTTCTTCAGATTCGCGAATTTTCCCACTAACTAGTTTTTCGAGTTCATTTCGGATATCAAGCATGTATTGTTCAATTTTTTGGATATTTTCACTTTCACCAGTTTTCATTTCTGTTAAGAGAGGCAAAACTTTCTCCCGTAATTCATCAATAATTGATGAATCCATACGAGGAGATCCTTTAATTGCATCATAAATTGCATTAATTTTTTCATTTCCTTCAATTTGTAAACGTAATTCACTTTTAATTATGCCTGGCAGTTGTTTTTCAAGGGTTTTTGTTAAAGTTTGGGTAACCATTAATTCGAGCGAAGGAATATTTTCTTCTGTGCTTTCTGTAACTTCTTCGTCTTCTGGAAGACGATTGATCAACTGAACAAGGAGGAAACCAATTTTCTGCATTTTCTGGCTTATTTCTTCCATCTTTTCGTTAAGGTTTTGCAGTTCTTCGCCGATTTTAGTCATCCAAACGATGCCTCCAAGTTACAAAGCTTACATGATACTAATGCCCAAAATAATTACCGTGCGGAAGATTATCCACCCTAAAGCAACCAACAATACGCTATGCTTTAATCCAGCGCG
>JAEOSP010000489.1 GCA_016840305.1 Candidatus Hodarchaeota archaeon | reverse complement strand
AGTATCCTTATCACCTTCTTTTGGGAGAACATCGAGTACACTCTGGGTATTGGTTGCAGCATGGACGGTCGTTAATGAATATGATAAGAACTTGTCTCCAAAATGGTCTACTAGGGCCTTTATCGGAGGTGCACAACAATTTGTTGTACATGAAGCATTTGAGATTAGATTATGTAAAGATGAATCGTATTTATCAAAATTTACTCCACCAACAAGTGTGATAGAATCTTCTGGAAGGGTTGTGCCCTTGTTTTTGATTTTAAATGGCGCTGTTAATATCACTTTTTTTACTTGATTTAAATGACCTCTAAGATTATTATCGCTGAAATCAGTAGGATCTTTCATTTTACCTGTGGTATCAAAAATTAACTCAACATTGTGTTCGGACCATGGTATGTTGCTAGGAATTCTGAAAGAAGAATCGTTCAACCATATGATTTTTACACCATTTATGTATAGATTATCATCTTTAATTTTAACTATATCATTTGTCTGGTAACCAAAGATCATTTTTCCGTAAGAACCAAATGTAGAATCGTAATTCATATAAGTTGCCAGATCCTCAAGGCTTTTACCAATTTTACGACCAGTAGAAATTACTATTTCTTTTTGTTTCTTTTCTGCTGCAAGTAACCATACTAGTAATTTACCAACACGACCAATACCATTAATTCCAATTGGAGAGGTTTTTGATATATTACCCGTAATATTCCTCCTTGTAAGTTTTTAAGATTTTAATCTTTTTAACCTGGTGTTGAAATATCCTTGATAGACTTTTCCGGAATTTCCATCAATAGTTATATAATCTCCTTCTAAAATCTTTATCAATTTATTAGATCCCTTATTTACGATTGCTAGGTTTTCTTCCTCATCAATCTTCATTGCTGAGAAATCGCTAATTCCTGATTTCTTAAATCGCCTCATCTGTAATACTGCATGTGAAGTCATTCCGCCAAGACAGGTAAGTATTCCATCGGATTTTTGTAAACCCACTACATCTTCTGGATTTGTCTCGGGTCGAATGAGAATAATTTTATCACCCTTATATTTTTCTCGAATAACATCGATTCTATCAGTTCTAAATACCGCTCGGCCGGATATCGCACCACCTGAAGCGGCAAGCCCATCGCCGAGATAAGCCTTTTGCAAGACATTGGGTTTTTCAATGATTTCTTCTTTTTGGAAGATATGGCTAGCAAGTCCTCTAACTTGAAGTAAATATAGGATATTATTCTCAATAGTGAGTTCGATTTGTATCTCGTTACCAAATTTTTGTCTGATAGTCCTAACTGAATCACTTATCATTTTAAACAAAGCTGGACGTAATTCTTCAAGAGAGGGTATTTTCTTATATTTGGGAAATACGGTTTTTTGATCTTCACTAATTGGGAAAACATTGGCTACACCGCTAACAATATCATAACCCTGAGATCGTGTTTTATATTCACCAAAAAGTGAGATCTTCTCATCACCATGATAATTACTTTGAACAACACCCGTTATATCGTTGGGGGATTTATTGCCAAATATCATATTCTGAATAATTATGCCGGTACCCCAATGGTCTGACATATTGAGAACCCTACGATAATTCTTTGCTGTGGGGCCATCCCAAGATAGATTTGCGGCAATAATAGAATATAATAATTGATCATATGGGTTCTCAGGGATAAAAAGTTCCCGGTTTGTTAGCTCTTCTTTATACCTTTCTGCAAGTATTTTCATCTGTTCCCCAGTCATTTCTTCCTTTAAGTGAACATTAAGATCAGATTTCACTTTTGATATTATATTTTCAAATACACGTCTTTTAACATCATAGAACGATGTTGCAATATCTTGTAAGAATCTTCTATAACAATCATAGGCGAACCACTGATCTTCCTTGGCATAGAAATCTATAATTTCTTTTGTAAGACCAACATTGGTGATTGTACTCATGATTCCCGGCATGAAAAATACTGCACCGCTTCGAACAGAAAGCAGTTGGGGATTCTTTGGATTGCCAAATCGATTATGCGTAAACGATTCAACGTTTCTTTTTAATAATTCGATCAAAATATGTTTTAAGTTTTTATCCTCAAGAATCCCTTTTTTAAATTCTTTAGCAAAATATTGTGAAAGTATTATGCCATCTGGTACATTAATTTCCTCAATATCTTTCATAAATAATAAGCCATATGCTTTGTTTCCTACTTCCCAAATAGGTGTGTATTGATTCCTTTGCTCAGGCTCTTT
>JAEOSP010000488.1 GCA_016840305.1 Candidatus Hodarchaeota archaeon | reverse complement strand
AGGATAGGTGTTTTTTTACTCAAATTTTTAGCCTCATTTGTCATTTATCATCTTGTATCGCAGATTGTTTGAATATCAAGAATTATTGGTCTAGAATGAAAACTCCGAAGTGGTTTTAAAAATATACCTCTCCTTTCTATTTCTATAGACGATAATTGAGGAAACAGACTCCAGCCATTATTGTCATTCACGATGAGTGTTTACCGTATTACTAATGAATTCGTAAATAATAAACTTTTATTTAACTAAAAAGTATTTAAATCCAGATTTATGAATTTTTCGACATTTTTCTGAATTCTTATTGTAAATTGCAAAATATTTAGCTTTAATAGCGAGCTGAGAAAATAAGAAAAGGAAAAATTCGAGGTTATAAAAGTAGCAAAATTTAATAAGCGATTGAAAGTTGAGAATGTAGCTTGAACTATAATTGTTCACTGAACATTATATGGTTTGACAACCAAATTTTGTTAAATTCTTCAAAAGAAGGAGATCAAAAAAATTGAAAAAAGTTTTATCAAGAATAATTCTCTGCATCCTGTTTTTAGGATTAATATTACCAATGGGTGATAGCGTGGCGGCTCCAACTGTTGACTCGTTGGTCATATTGCACCCACATAGTTCTGATTTCGCATCACACGTCATAGATGCGTTTAAAACATGGTATGCAGCCGAATATGGAACTACAATCACCGTTCAGACATCTGAGAAGTACTCAGGTGATTGTTACGCTGATGTTGCTGCTTGGAATGGAACGGACCCCGAAGCTGATGTCTGGTGGGGTGGTGGCGAATATTACTTCGAACAAGCACGATCAGCAGATCTATTAGAACGCTATGAAGTAGCGGAAGATGATAATATAAGCGCTTCTCTCGGCGGTTGGCATTTAAAGGATGATTCAAACACAACATTAGAACCATCATGGTATGCAGCTGCACTCAGTGGTTTTGGTATTATCTATAATACTGAATATCTTACCGCAGAGGGATTAGATACTCCTGATTCATGGTCCGATTTGACGGATTTCCAATATTTCGGACATATTTCAATGTGTGACCCTGATTTAAGTGGTTCTACAGTAGCAATTGTGAAACAAGTTCTTGCAGAAATGTCTGATCAGAATAATGCCGCTGAACTTACCATGGAAGCTGATATTACAGATGCATGGGAGTATTGGGTACAAGTATCTGGTAATGTTGGGACATTTACTACAGGTAGCAGTGCTGTTCCTACTGCTGTTGCTGAAGGAAATGCAGGAATAGGATTGTGTATCGATTATTACGCTTTAGATCGAATGGTAACTGACACTAATATAGGATTTACCTATGGTGGTGCAACAACTGTAAGCCCAGATCCAGCAGGAATCATCAAAGGTGCTGACAACCTTGAACCTGCAAAGAGATTCATGGATTTCCTTACAGGTACGGCTGGACAATCTCTTGTTGGTGATTATCGAACCCCTGCAAACTTCAAAGCTACAAGCGCATCTCATGTTCCCAAGGCATTCGACACTTCAGGTAGTCCAACGACCAGCTTCCCAGTAATTACTCCTTTCAGTCCAAGTATTGATGGTGCTATTCACTCACGAGCAGAAATTCTTTTCACAAATTGGATTGTACAAAATCATGCAAAACTAAAAGCTGCTTGGGAAGAAATTGGTGGATTATCTGATGGGACAACGAAAGATGATGCACTTGCCGAACTAACTAAACTGCCATCTGACTTTGATGGTACGATGGGTGGTTTACAAGGACTTGACTACAAAAATTCAACTGTAACTGACAATTGGAAAACTGAAGGTGCAGCCAACTTTGATGAAGCACTCTCGATTGCAGGTGCAACATCTGCCCCTGGATTCGAAGCCCTCGTACTTCTCATTAGCTTAGTTGTCGTAATTCCCTTATTCCGCAAAAAGAAATAAAGGAACGTACTCAACTCCCAACAAAACTGATTCTGTCTAGCAGAATCAGTATTTTCTTTTTTTTCAGTGAATAGTAAAAATATTTTTCAATTCTATTCCTCTCTCTAATATGGCTGGTTATTTATTTTTTATAAAGCTCAGAATATTAACAAAACGAGACACTTTTAAGGAGAAGTTGGAGGGACAGAAAAAGTATATTCAACTACAAAGATGGGATAATCTTGCTACCTCCAACGAGTTCAGAAAGAGCAAAAGAAAAACATACATCTCAACCAAATGAAATCAAAACAGGATTTTTTTCAAATTATGAAATAAAATCACTCATAGTTTTTGCTATATTAATGTTCATATTTAGTTTTTTCATGGTTTTACCGATATTAAGCACTTCTGTTTCAGCATTCAACTTTTCTGATCCCTCAAATTTTTTTCAATACTTTAATTATTGCTTCTCAAACTCTACTTATTTCCAGAGTCTTTTGAATGCTCTCTTTGCTGGATTAACTACTACTATCATCTGTTGTATAATTGGTCTTACAGTTACGATAATATTTGCGCGATATCAATTCCGAGGAAAACGAGTATTCCAAATATTAGCCGTAATTCCACTTGTATCCCCTCCATTTGTTGGTGCATTTGCTCTAGGCCGTCTCTTAGCAGCAAACGGAATTTTATCAAATTTCTTGCAAACACTAATACCAGGACTCCCAGATCTGCTCGGAAGTTCTATATGGGGAATTATTTTTATGCAATCCATCCATTTATGGCCTTTGATTTTTTTCAATGCATCTGCTTCATATTCAAAAATCGATCCAGCGCAAGAAGAAGCTGCTAGAAATCTCGGAAGTTGGAGTTTAAATCTATATAGACAAATTATTCTACCATTGATAACACCTGGTTTTGTTGCAGGGGCAGTGCTTGTATTTATTTGGTCAATTAGTGATTTAGGGACACCTATCGTATTAAATTTTCAACAATTTGCACCTTTTGTAGTTTTTAAAGATATCAGAGATGAAAGGCAAACTCACCTTTCGGAAGCTTATGCTCTAGTAATTATTTTGCTTATAATAAGTGTTGTTGCCCTCCTATTTGCTTCGAAAGTGGTTGGAATGAAAGATTATGCTCCTGAAAAGGTATCTGGGATGGATTTATCTCGGATGATGCAAAAACCATCAAAACCAAAGAATGCTCTTATTTTACTCATACTTACTCTCCTCCTATTAGTTTCTATGCTCCCTCATATTGGGATAATCGTAGTCGCCTTTGTTGAAAGAATCAAGATAGGTGAAATATTTCCAACACTCTGGACACTAGAAGGAGTTACAACGGCTTTGGGAAAAGCTGATATTGTAGCTATGATCTTTAACTCCTTGGTCTATTCAATATTAGCCATGTTAATAACAATCACTTTAGGAATTGTAGTGGGTTATCTTATTGTGAGAAAAAAGACCCTTAAAGGGATTAATTTTGTAATGGTGATCATTGGGTTATATGTAGGATTAGTTCTTGGAGCAAAATTGGTTGTTCGTTTGTCAGGTGTTGCAAGATCTGAAATGGTAATTATAATGATAATTGCAGCGCTTATAGCTGCGGTCATATTCTTCCTGATTGGTAAAAGTCTAAATCTCAGAGTATTGGAGATTTTCTCCACCATGCCCTTTGCGGTTCCTGGAATTGTATTAGCATCAGGCTATATTACTTTCTTCAGTTCTACCTCATCGTTATGGGGTTTAATTCCCCCAGAATTGGATTTTATTCCTGTAATAGGCTTTTTCACAAGTATAATCCGCGATATCTTTCTTGGTTCAGCTAACAGCCCATTGGAACTTCGATTCACCTCTTTTTGGTTTATTTTTGTAGTTTCTTACACTGTGAGACGAATGCCTTATGCTGTGCTGTCATCAACAGCAGTACTTAGACAAATACATGTTTCTCTTGAAGAAGTATCACAAAATTTAGGCGCATCTACAATAACAACTATGAAACGAATAACCTTTCCACTGATGGCGAGTGGGGTTTTAGCTGGGGGAATTTTGACCTTAATCACAAGCTTTACCGAAGTTTCCACTTCTATAATGATAACTCCTATCAATCAACCATTCAAACCCCTTTTTCCATTCTCACCGACTTCTGATCCATTAACCAAGGGTATTTATGACGAAATCAACCGAGGTGGTGATGTAATGCCTGCTGGTGTGATGGGGTTAGTCCAACTATTTGTAGCCACGGTAGGAATGATTATAACGCAGAAACTATTAGGAGAAAAAACTGGAACAGCATTTGGCGGAGGTTAGGTATTTGCCATCAGAAGAAAATTCCAGTAATTTGAACCAGAAATTCACATTAGGACAATTAGTCCAATTCTTAAAAAACCTGCTAGATTTGATTATTGATTTTAAAGCTGGCATAATAGTGATAATTACTTGGTTAGTTGTAGCCCAATTTTCTGGCTATACTTTGACCAGTATCATTTGGGATATTATAAAACTGATCTTATATCCTATAAACCTATTACTATTTAATACACAATATCGTTCAATTGATGTACCAGTAATATTTATTTTACTTATTCCTCTGGTTGTTTTGACTGCTGTGGGTTTTCTGATTATTATTTCAACTGAGGATTAACTTTTATTACTTAGGGATTGAAAATATTCAATTAGAGAAGTTAATATTACATAAGGGATCTAAGGGATCACAAGATGATTCAATGTGGGACGAGCTACATTATGAACTGAGTGAAAGGATAGATCTTGCAGCAATAAATACAGCAAATTTATGGTATTCTTCTATGATTGATTCTGGAATGAGTACCAGTTTCAATTCTACTGATTTAAATTTGATTGAAATTGATTTATCTGAAATTCCAGATCCTTGGAGGCCAGTAATTCCTTCAAATACCTCCATTACCACTACAATAGATACAACCGCAGTTCCAACTGGTTGTTCCTCAACTTCCAATAATGAAAATTCAACATCCCAAGAAAGTACATCATGGAGATTGTCTCCGATTTTCTTCCTTATTTCTATATGCTTTTTGGTTAAAATGAAGAAAATAAAGAATAGAAAAATACTTTGATGTCATTCTCTTTATGCTCTTTGTTTCTGAGAAGGAATGAACTCCTCTTTCAGGAATTTAATAAGATCAACAACTGAAATAAATGTTCTATCAGCAAAAAAGCTAGTAAATGGGCTATAATTTTCCGCAGGAAAGACAGCAAAGACGTATTTATTGTTTCTAAACCCATAAGCTTGTTCATTGACAACTCCTGATGAATGAACTATTTCAGGGTAAAAAATTACCACCATTGTACCCTGATCAATAAGCTGAAAATCTCGATAAACAGTTTGATAGAAATCATAAACTCGGATATCTTCGGATATGTCCATATGTACTTTTTCAAGCTCCATCGTTCCTGGATCGAATACAACAAAACCTAAATCCCGTAGTTCTTGAGCTAAGGTTTTAATTTCTTTTTTTTTTTCATCATCCTTGATATGAGTCATTGGATAGGATAGATAAACCTTCTCACTTGTTTCATGTTCGAATATGAGACGATACAATGTTGTTGGAGGTTGACGTCTAGCCACGATGTAGAAGGGTTTCTTTTGTGTCTCAGCCATCAGTTTTGTCACAAAAGCTTCCTCTTCCTGCCAAATTCCAAGTTGCAAACGATTATTCATACCACCCCAGAGCGCATTCGCTTCCAAAGTCTCATATATATCATTTATAACGTTAATAATGGTAATAAAAATGTCAGGTTCCAGTTTTGTTAAATAAAAGAAGTCCCATCCAGGCATTAAATGTTCACGCCATCTAAACGTAGCATGTGTATTTATTATAATAGCAACATCTTTCTGACTTTTTTCATGTTCCTCAACTTCTCGTAAAATTCGTTCAAATACTGTTGATCTTAACGCCTGTAATGTAGGTGGTGACATGTCTAGCATTTTTTCCCGCTTCACATCCATTCTAAGCTCCTTGGCCGTATCCCACATCATCCGATTAGTATTCAGGATTATGATTTTCTTTTTAGAATAATTCTTCTTAATGAATTTTTGTAAATCTCTAATTGCATCAGATCTACCTGAACCACTAATTCCACTGACTATCACTCTCATATTAGAACGCCTTTTTTCGTACGAATACTTTTCTAACAAAGTTTGTATCTATTTTCTCAAATATCCTTAATTATTGGCAATTTCTGTTATTATCTTAATTAAATTTTTCTGGAAAGATAGAGAAATCCAAAAAGCATTTTTACTTGATACCGAGAGAAACCCCCATGAGTCCAAACCCATTGACCTTCAAAGATTTACAACAAAGCCATAAGGATAGTTCAAATCAGATAAAAAATTGGCAAGGTTGTCTGGTTGTTTTTGATTTCGATGGTACATTAACCACGTCAAAGTGCCGATCTTCTTGGCAGTCTGTTCACGAATATTTTGGTACATGGGAAACTCATGGAGAAATTGCACTGAATCTTTTCTTGGAAGGAAAAATTAATTATAAAGAATTTTGTGAAGCTGATGCTTATCCTTGGATCAATCGATCAGAGGAAGAATATCAACGTGCTTTATCTTCTATAGAATTGAGAGAAGGTGTACAAGAAGTAATCGAATTTTTTAAAGATAATGATTGTAAATTAGCAATAATATCGATGGGGTTATCAGATATTGTAAAAAGAACTGCTCAAGAATATCAATTCGATTATTGGATAGCAAATGATCTTATTCGGAAAAATAACCTATTAACGGGCGAGGTTGTCATCAATGTTGAAATGAATCAAAAGGGATCAATCCTCTCATCAATTAGAGAAATGTTTAATATCTCTACGAACTGTACGATAGCGGTAGGAGATGCGAGTGCAGATATTGATATGTTTGCAGCTGCTCATTTATCATTCGCAATCGACCCCAGTTCAGACAAAGTAGCAAAGAGTGCAAACTTTGTGTGTAAAACTCAAAACTTAGCTGAAATAATTACTTATTTCAAGTAAAAGTTGATTTTTATTTACCCAGCAAGTAACTGGTGTAAAATTGCATTCACCTCACGCAAATTTACATCATCAGGGTTTAGAAAGGTTCCTGCTTCCTCTTCATATTCCTCATTACCGAGATACATGGCATCAGATAGCTGGCCTCCTATCTCTCGCGGTGGAAGGAATGCTGCAGCCAAATTTCGATTTGATTGAAGATTCAACATATTAGTCATGACTGTATAGGCTTGTTTATCATCATAAGCCCGTGTAAGTAGGAGTGAACCTTGTTTCTGCACACTTCTTAATCTTAAAACCTTTAAATCAACTCCAGATCCTAATTGATCATTTGCGACCTTTATTCTTCTCTTTAGTCCAATAAAAATTAAAACTCCCCAGTTCAGTAAAGTTAAGGATTGCTGATGTGTTGATGGAGTTTTAATTGCTGGTTTCAAGGATTCTAATAGAAGTTCTCCCTTTGAATGAATATTATTTAGCTCATCGTGAGAGATAAGATCATCTAGAGATAAATAGGAATATTTCAGTATCATTATTGATGATTCGATAGATTTTAGAACAGATTCAAGCTCATTTTTTGATAATAATGGTCTAAAACCAAGTTTTGTTAAGAATGTTTTACGTAGAACCTTTAGTGCATATTCTACAATCAATAAAGGTGGGAATTTATCTGTAACTATGCTCATAATCATCAAAATTGCTCATTTTTTTTAACTTAAACCCCTTTCATAATAAGAAAACTCTCAGAACTGAATAGTTGTGGGAAAATTGTTATAAGGAATATTTTTACGTTACATCGACTATTCCAGCTTCTGTAACTCCAAATATAGCTTCATTTTCAGGAAGAGAAGGACTATCAACTATCCGTGCAATTCTTCTTTCACCTTTAGATTTTCTTAAGTACACTCTTGTTTGAGCTGCGTGAGCAACAATGTGTCCTCCAACTGGAGATGTAGGATCTCCAAAAAATTGATCGGGTTTTGCTTGGACTTGGTTTGTCACAATCACTGCTAAATTCCCAACTTCAGCAGCTCTAAGAACCGTGTGTATGTGTTGATTCAGTTTTTGCTGTCGAGCGGCAAGTGTACCTCGCCCCACATATTCTGCTCTAAAATGAGAAACCAATGAATCGACGATTAATAATCGTACATTCTCTGTTGGGAGATAATCTTTCATCATTTTCTCCACCAATACCATTTGGTGGTCACTATTGTGAGCACGACCATGAAGAACGTTTTCTAAAACCGAATCAATGTCTAAATCATCACTCCACCTTTCTGCCATTGAAACTATCCTTTCTGGTCTAAACGTTCCTTCAGTATCAACATAAATTATTTTTGGGATTTTGTCTCCTTCTCTTAAACCCCCTTTATCAACAGGTAATTGAGCTGTGACACACAATTGATGTGCAATCTGGGTTTTTCCCGTCCTGAATTCCCCATATAGCTCAGTAACCGCACCAGTTTCAATACCTCCTCCAAATAACTCGTCCAGCTTTTGACTACCTGTGGTAATTTTAGCTAAGTCCTGTCTTCTCGCTAATACGGATTTTGCTGTCTCAAAATCAATGTCTAACGCCTCTCTTGCAGATTCGATTATTTTCTGAACTGTTTTCTCCCCAAGACTCGCGATAGAGGACAATTCTCCAATTGAAACTGTCGCTATCGATTCCAACGTTGAAAATCCGGCTTCTACAAGTTTTGCAGCAGTCGATGGACCAATTCCTGGTAAATCTGTAATTGTAGTTGCTTTTTTAACATTTATATCTTCTTTGGTGCTGATATTTTCTTTTACTTCAGCAACTTTCTTTTTTGGTGCCATAATGCTTCCTTACCCATACTATTTTTTACTTACGCGTAATCTATAAGCTAGATAATGATCGATTTGCTAATTTCCTTAAATGGTTATCGATTTTCCTCTGTTCTAGTTTTTTCCTTTGAATAAATTTGTTGTAAATCGTCGATTTCTCGTTCCTAATACAACGATGCTGTTGGTATTTTTATTCCCCAAGAATAATTAGATTATTGAAAGAAAAGTTTGATAATACTTTTTACCCAAGCTTTAATTATACAACAATCCTTAAATCTGAAATTATCCTTAAGAATTTTATTAAGTTGTATACTATCTCTCTTGATAAAAACATCAAAAAAAAAACTAAGTGACCAAAATTGGTAGAATTGTCAATGAACTTGCTGAAACAGCCAAAGTTTATCAGATGGAGAAAGAAGAACCGTGGTGTTTCGCCTGTTCTAGCAACGGTGATTATTTTTGGATTAATCATTACTGGAGTAATGGTGACATTTATTCAAGTTGTTCCCTATATTGAACAAGCTCAAAGTGAGCAAACCATTAGTTCGGTCAAAAATAGCTTTCTTGATTTGGATAATACAATTAATTCATTGATTAGTGAAAGTGGAAATCCTGGAGGTTTCAGAACAGTACTATTTACAAAACCTGCTGGTACTCTTGATTTCGATCCTGAAAAATTTGTTATCTCCTTATCACTGAATGATCAAGATGGTAATTCTGTATATGACTTCTTCGAGGAACAGGAAATTGGTATTCTTGATTGGATATACAGTAGTCCAAGAGCTGTCTTGCCAAGAGGAACTTCGAAGTACTTGACAGGCCCTGATCCGTACAAAAACCGCGATCAAACATTTTTAACTGGGATATTTAGCAATACAGATTATAAAGAATTAACAAACCTGACTTTGAGTCATCAAACGGATCGTAAACACCATATAACCCTGAATTACAGAATGGCTATATATTTGACAATGGAAACCCAGCCTGTGCCTGAAATAAGATTTCAAGTATTCTTAGTTTCCTTATCTACTGATTTTACGTCTATTCATAATCAAATCAAGCAATTAAATGTTCACGTTAGTCAAAATATTTCAACTCCCTATACCTTACCACTTGATTCATCTGTTTCTAGACTGGACCTCAATCTCGACAATTTTTATTCATCTGGAATTACATCTACCTTATTGTGGAGTACAGGTTCGATTAATGGTTTGAGTCAAGTTAATTATTTCAACATTGTAGTTCAATTACTAAAATATGAAGTAAATCTAACAACCTAACAAACGAAATGAATTGATTCGGTAATAAATTATGGCTTCCCAGTATATCACATTTATGATTATATTCACTCTTGGATTGAGTTTGGTCATTATTACTAATGGCATGTTCACCTCTCTAAGTGAACAGTTCCGCGAAAATGTTGCTGATCTTGAGTTAAATGAAATTCTAGAGCAAATTCAGCTACAAATTCGTCAGAATACACTTATTCATCCTGAAAATAGTCAAACAATACTCCAACAGATGGAATTTCCGCTATCAATTGGACAAGGTTTTCGTTACTTCGTTGAAATATCAAACACATCCGATGGAAGAAGTGTAATCCTAAAAGGAAGGACCTACAATGATGAAATCTCCAATGAGATAACATTTTCCTTAGGTTCGGCCTATTTAGTAAATGCATCGGGAGAATTCACAAGTACAAATTCATATCTTAGTTTACGCTTACAAAAAAGCGATTCAAATATTACAATTACAATTTCCTAATCAAATTGGAAATCATTGAAAAAATGAAAAAGAAAGTTAATAAGAGAAGAAAATACCAGATATCATTATATATGGAGCAGAATGTAAATGTCCGATTCTAGTAGTTTAATTCGCGAAACTTATCCCTTAATTCCACCTTTCAGCTATGCATTAGTTGCCACTGACCCTGAAACTAAACAGACAAAATATACAGTTGTGGAAGTACCTCTAAGCACAAAAGAAAAAGAAATTCTTGATATGATAAAGAATATTCTTGAAGAAGAATTAGATGTTGACTTTAATGTTTTAAAATCACCAGAAGTCGCACGAGATTATTTACGTCAAAAAGTTATTGGTGTAGCAAAGGGCTATGGCCTAAAGCTAGATGAGAAAACTTTTGATAAGATCAACTATCATATAACACGAGATTTTGTGGGATTTGGGCAAATTGATGCAATTTTAAAGGATCATAATGTAGAAGATATTAGTTGTGACGGTGTAGGGATTCCAATCTACATTTGGCATCGGAAATTTGAAAGTATTCAAACTAATATTAAATTTGACAAGGAAGATGATCTAGATGCATTTATTATTAAACTAGCACAACGCTCAGGCCGACACATAAGTGTAGCTCGTCCTTTATTAGATGCAGCTCTTCCTGATGGGAGTCGGCTACAACTAACTTACGGTCGTGAGGTAACACAACGAGGTAGTACTTTCACTATACGAAAATTCCGTTCTGACCCTCTAACAATCACTGACATGATAACTTTCAATACCCTCGATGAAGATTTAGCTGCTTATCTATGGCTTGCTTTAGAAAATCGTAACTCGGTTGTTATTGCTGGTGGAACAGCAGCAGGAAAAACTTCTTTGTTGAACAGCTTAGCAATGTACATTAGACCAGGAATGAAGATTGTTTCCATAGAAGATACAGCAGAACTTCATCTTCCGCATGAAAACTGGATTCCTGCCGTTGCTCGTGAAGGATACGGCGGTCGTGAAGCAGATGGCACCAAACGAGGTGAAGTATCAATGTATGAACTTCTTAGAGCTGCTTTACGTCAAAGGCCTGATTACTTGTTTGTTGGAGAAGTAAGAGGTGCCGAGGCTTACAATCTTTTCCAAGCTATGGCAACAGGTCATACTGGAATGGGTACTATTCATGGAGACAGTGTAACGGGTACCATACGACGTTTAGAGAATGAGCCAATGAACATACCCCGCACCCTTATTCAAACTCTTAATATCCTATTAGTTCTTCGTAAAGTTCGAAGAGGAGACAAACAGGTCAGAAGAGTTATTGAATGTACAGAAATTGTTGGAATTGATCCAGTAACAACTGAGATCATAACAAATAAGGTTTTTGGTTGGAACGCTCGGGAAGATGCTTATATCAATTATGGTCGGTCGTATGCATTAGAGGGAATCCAAGAATCACAAGGCTTAACTGAATCACAAGTTCTTGATGAGCTAGAGCGAAGAAAAACGATTTTACGCTGGATGGTCAAGAAGAAATTTGCACATTATACTCAGGTGGCAGAGGTCGTGAATAGTTACTACCAGAATTCACTCGAAACAGTTGATCGTGCAAAGAGAGAGTTGAAGACTATTTAAAACTAGGAGAGTTACTCTGTGAGCAAAACTATTCGAAGAGTTGGATATCTCAGATTTGGTAAATTATTTGAAAATTCGATTATAAAGGGTCGTTTCGATACTCTGAATACCTCCCTTAAAAAAGCGGGGATGGATATATCCGTGAGGGCCTATTTAGGAAGTGCTGTATTTACCTCGGTTCTTGTTGGAATTCTTAGTTTAATTAGTACTTTTTTTGTATTTTTAATCATTCTTCAAGCTGATTTACTTGCTTCGCTTTTAATCGGAATCGTGCTTGGAATTTTGTTTGGTATTTTTACTTACATTCCGTTCTTATATTGGCCAAAAATGAAAACTACGGATCGTAAAATCTTAATAGAAGCTGGATTAACATCTACTGCTTCGTACTTATCAGCCATGGCTAGTTCAGGAGTTCCACCAGATAGGTTATTCTACTCATTGGCAGGTGAAGAATCCATAGCTCCTGAAGTTTCAAAAGAAAGCAAAAGAATTACTCGTGACATAGAAATCTTTGGTTATGATATACTTAAAGCAATAAGATATGCAAGTGATCGATCTCCCTCTGAGAGATTTTCTAAATTTCTTGATGGAATGTCAGCAACAATAACATCAGGAGGAGATCTCACATTTTATTTGTCCACAGAAACAAAAGCACTAATGAAACTTAAGGAAGAGGAAACTAAAGAGTTTATTGAACAATTGGGGGTTTTAGCTGAAATATTTATGATATTAGGGGTCGTTGCTCCTCTTTTCTTTGTTGTGATACTTGCGATTCTTGCTGTTATTAGTCCTGATGCAGGTATTGGAAGTGGATTCTTAGTTGTTTTAACATACTTTTTAATGCCGATCCTACTGACAGTAATGATTCTATTAATAAGTACAGTATCTCGAGACATATGATATGGAGGATTTGACAAATGGGAAAATTAACTGCTAAAAAAGAAAGAAATTTATGGATTACTTCCTCTATTCTCTTTGTAATTATGCTGATTATAGCTTCATATTTTTATATTCCAGTATTAATTCATGTATTCTCAGTTTCTGACCCCACCGAGCTTGAAGAAGGGGTTATAGAGCCCCCAACAGATCCTTATTTATACACTATTAGGGATGTCATTCAAGATCCATTTATTGGTTTCTTTGACACCACTGACATAACCATCATTGCTTTTATGGTTCTTCTTTTAATTCCTGCTTTAGCATATAGATCAGATCAAAAATGGCGTAATGATATTGATGATCACATTCCTTCCTTACTTCGTGAGGTTTCTGATGCTCAAAAAACAGGCCTTCCATTGCCTAGAGCTATCTTAGCAGCATCAACTCACCAGTATGGTGCATTAACTCCTGAACTCAAGAAAATGGCATCGAAAATCAGCTGGGGTATTCCGTTCAGTAAAGCCTTACGCAGTCTTACAGATACAGTTGACACCCCGCTAATGAAACGAACTACATTACTTATTCTAGAAGCAGAGAGATCAGGAGGAGCTATTGAGGATGTATTTGAATCGGCCCATAAACACGTTGCAGAGGTTCTGGGATTAAAACGAGAACGATTGGGAGCAATGAAGCCGTATACTTGGATTATCTATGCGTCTTACATTGTTTTTGCATTAGTTATGATCATTTTACTCTATTCATTCTTTCAGACTCTTGCTGTTCAGATGGTTGATGTTGTAAGGAGTGGACAGACCCAGAACATTGCTTTACCCTTTAATATCGCTGGACTTCAGCTCGTGTTCTTCCACTTGATGGTAATTGAAGCTGTTTTCGCTGGTCTCATAGCTGGAAAAATGGGAGAAGGTGATGCTAAAATCGGATTATGGCACTCTTGTATTCTATTAATGATTTGTTATGGATTCTTTAAAATAACGATTTTATTATAATTGAAAAAGAGGCAATACACATGGGTAAAGAAGAGAAACTACTAGTTGAGTTATTAGAAAAAGTATCAGCTCTAGAGGACAAATTAACAAATATGGAATTTCTATTTGTACAATCAATGGGAGCAGGAGGAGCACCTATGCCAACAGCACCTTTAGGAGCTGTAAATACTGCCACATCAGGTCCAGTAGAAGTAAATTTAACCCCTTTAGAAAATAAAATCAATGATATCGAAAAAGCTGTATTAGGTATTAACAACAATTTTGTTCCAATTAACGATTTGATTACTACTTTGAACAGTGAAAAATCCCGTAAAGCAGATGAATTAATAACACAAGCAACTACACTTTTAGAACAGGGTTTACAGTTAACTGAATTAGAAACAACAATGCTGGAGCTTAAAGATCGTCTAGATGAGATCTCAATTCAGCTAGAGGTGGCTAATACAGGAACTCTAAATGAAGAGGAAACACCTTAGGTGACTATAACGGTACTATCTGATTATGAGCGGTCAAAACCATGCTTTTGAATCTGAAAAGACGTAGAAGCGGCCAAGTAAGAGCAATAGATTTTGTTGTAAGTCTATTATTGTTCCTACTTATGCTATCTCAACTACTTCTAGTAATTATAAATGTTCAATCAGGTTTAACTTCACATATGGAAGATGATCTATCCTTTACAGAGTTAGATACATTCGGTCGATCATTACTACAAGAAGAAGGCCCACTGCAATGGGGATACAGTCAAAATTTACCATCTTCATTTGGTTTAGCCGAATCAACGGATTCTCCCTCATTAACACTTGATGCTTCAAAGATAGCAAGACTTATCACTGGAACAAGCTTTTCAATTACAACTATTTCAGGATTTGAACAATTTTCTTATGATTCATTAAAAAGCCTATTAGCTATAGGAACTAATCAAGAATTTCAATTGTCAATCCTACCTTTACTCGAAATAACGATGGAGATTACAGAAGAAAATTCTTCTTTTTACCAAGCTACGGTTACTATTACCAATGTGAATAAGATTCCAATCGAAGAATGTAAAGTTACATTCTTTACTCTTGATTTAACAACAGGTAACATAATACCATCAGGGATTGATATCAGTGACAATAGTGGTAAGGCATCAAATATTTATTTAAACCCGAACTTCAATATTCCAGACGGAGAGCATCTCAGTATAGCAATAGCGGAACACGGTCCTCTTTGGGGTATTACATGGGGTATTCCATCCTCAAGCTCTGAAGATATCCTTCTTGGACGAGACTCAAATGCTACAGTCTGGTCTTGTGGATTGAATTCAACCTCACTCTTAGTTTCAGATGTACATGAGGTCATTGGAACACCTGACCAACATTTTCTTTCATACATTTACAAAAATAATCAAGGAGGTTTCACCAACGAGTCAATTATTGCATCTTCCTTGTTTGAATTAAATGAAACTATTTCTATATCAAATAATGGAATTGTTGCCTTTTTCAGTATATTAAAATCTGGAGATAAATACAAGGTAGGGATTGGTACTTTTCCTACAATTTTAGACAATATTCAAAATTTTGGTAATTTTTACACTGTTTTTGGAGTTGTTGAAGAAAATCCGAGAGACAAGACTAGAATAACCAAGGATTTTCCTGTATATATTCGTGGAACCTTAATGAAATGTAGAATTACCTTGTGGAGTGATTAATATGGGACTTAAACAACTGCAATTAAAAAACCGTAGAGGTCAACTTCAGATTGCAGAAACACTTGTATCTGTCTCATTGATGCTAATACTAGCATTACTATTGATTAATGCCGCAAATCAAGTTAATAATTCTTATTCAAACACAAAAAATCTTCAACAAACCGCATCAGATATTCTATTGACTGCGGATGAAGCTGGATTACTTAGACCAGCTGTTTTCTTATACGATCAATCCGAATTTTATTCTGAGTATACATTAAATATCAAAATCCTCAGAGATTATATCGACTCTAGTCTGACATCAAACATCGATTTCGCTCTTCGTATGAGAATGGTGATCGATCAAGTTGTAACATCGGATTATATCTACTTGATAGGATCTCAATCGAGCATTGTTGCACTTCAACAAGGAAGCGAAGGAATTATTGCGAATTACTTTGTCAGTTCTTTTTCTTCGGCTATTTATGGAAATTTTGCTGACCATTATTTGATAGATCTGTATTTATGGGAGAAAGTGTAAATGAAAGGAAAATTTAGCCTTATAACAGATAAAAGAAGAGGTCAGATGTTTATATTAGCAACTATGCTTATCGCAGTCTATGTTGTGACCATGAGCGCAACTATCCTTAATATTGGAACAAATCAAGAGCTAACCGGCGACCAATCCTTACGTGAGCCGTATTCCAATCTTAAGAAGGAGTTACAAGTATTCATGGAGTATGAACTTGCACAATACACGGATAATACTTCTACTTTTGACCTATTAGACGCACAAACACAGCTTTTAACGTTTTTACGGACTATAGAGGCAATCGATTTGTCACGTTTAATTCTAACGAGTATAAATCTTATTCCCAATTCGTTTACCATAGATGCAGAAGCGACTCCCGTTTCAAATGTTTCATCTGGACTAACTTATTCAAGCCTAATTCAAGCAAGATTTCACCTTGAGATGAGTGATATTTCCTCCACGATAATAATTATTGAGGACTTTAATATTTCGTACAGAGGATTTGCAGAAGTGAGTCAGAATATGGTCATTGTCCAACAATCGAGAAATGATTCTCCTGATTTTGTAAATGCAGATTCAGTATTTGTAACAAATGGAAGCGCCGATCTGGTAGGAAGTGCATATTCCGACAAAACAGGTTATTTTATATTCGATTCTGTTTCCTCAATTGACAATTTAGGGATTTTAAACGTAATTCTTCCGAATGGCGTTCATATCTACTCGTGAAATCAAAATGATTGAATTAGAATTTCAAGAATATGTTAATCAACTAAAAAGGACAATAACAGCACAGATTCAAATCGCAAGTATTGCAAGGAATCAAAAACACGATCCAAGCTCTTCAATAGAATCAAATATTACAAATTCATCGACTAAGAATATTTTATCCATATTAAACATTCCTAAACTGGAAGATTATCTTCCAAAGCGTATCAATCAACACAAAAACTTGCTCCTTCTCGCTGCGGATGTAGCCAAACAAACGATTAATGGTAGATTTATTAAAAAATCGCAAGAAGATCTTGTACTACTTGCTTTACAAAATTCTTTCGTTATTTTAAGTCGTGGGCAGTGTTCGGTTCCACAAGAATATATTCATAGAGTTAGAATCGATCCAACCACAAAACATCTCACTGTTTTCTTCACGAATACAATTCGACATGTTCCAGGTGTCATTATCGGTCTTGTGGTTTTGATATCTGATTACATTAGAAGTATTCTTCATCTTAATCGATTTCAATCCAGTTCTGACACATTAGGGAGATATGAAGAGGAATTGACGATTTTTCTCCAAATGAACGATCGTCAACCAAGTTATGAAAGAAATCATATGACACTTTTCATTCAAAATATTGGAGTAGAATTAACTAGTGAGCCGTATGAACGTGTAGAAGTAAAAAAATATCGTAATTTGCCTAAATTAACCAATCATTTGCGAATGGGCCTATGTGTTGCTCTGGAAAAGATTTTACACAATCTTCAACAAGTTGTCCAACAAAAAAAATTAGCTGGTATTCCAGAATGGTTATGGTTAGATGGAATTACTTTTTCCCCTCCTAGTCAAGAAAGAGATTTCGGTCCAAAAGACATACGCAGTACTCAACCATTACTTGCTCAATCAAAAACTCCTGGTGGATTTAGGTTACGATACGGATCATCAAGAAACATTGGATTTGGTACCATTGGTCTTCACCCCGTTACTATACTCCTCACAGGTATACTATCGCCTGGATGTACGGTACAAATAGATTTTTCGAACGCATCATATTCAATTAATCCTGTTTCTTCAATAATGGGTCCCCTAGTTGAGTTGAATGATAATTCTCTTGTCAGAATTAACACAATCGCAGAATATTACGACACGAAGGAATCAATAATCCACATTTGGGAGATGGGTGATATTTTACTCTCACCATCTGACAACTCTCTTCCAGAGCAGTTTATCTTATCCGCTTGGACTGAAGAGTGGTGGAGTGAGGAGACTAACAACAAGATAACAGAAAAACCATCAATTCTCGAGAATATTGTCAATACTTTTGATATTTTTCCCACTGAAATCAAAAAAATGATCACAAACCCTCTCAGATATCGTCCAAGTTGGAATCTCGCTTTAAAATTAGCTCAATATACTAACGTACCAATACATCCAAGATTCTCATTTAATTGGAATGAAATTGCTATAAGCGATTTTATTTATTTAGTTCAGAACTCCAAAAATCTTAATGATCAAAATTTATTATTAAACGATGATTTAATTAGAATTATGAAAGAACTTGGAGTTAGATTTGAAATAACTGATGGAATGCTGAATGCTCATGAATTCAATCATTTTATTCCTCTATTACAAGATAAAGCTGAACAAATAACAAACATTGTTGAGTCTGGAGAGGAAAAAATCTCTGTTGAATCCCTATGTCATTCTTTGATCGGTTTCCCAGTACGCTCCTTATGTAGCAGAAGAATGGGTTTGAAACTCATAAGGATCGAGAAATCTGAAGTTCGCGTTACAAATCCTCCTCATCACGTGCTCTTCCCGCTTGGAAAACACGGAGGCCCACAAAGAGATTTTTTCAAAGTAAACAAAGAAAATCCGATAAAAATTACAATTTCCGACAGATTTTGTGAGTCCTGCGAGATTTCCTCTTTCAGTTCTTTTTGTCCTGAATGTCAGCAACTAACAACACAGCAATATATTTGTCGAAATGGACACGTTGTTGATTCACAATTTTGTGCTGAATGTAATCGGAAAGCATATCCAAAATCACCAAAATTAGTTAATGTTGGAGCTATGTTTAATTCGGCTTTAAGAAAAGCAAAATCCCCAGATGTTCAAAAGGTAAAAGGAGTTTTATCACTTAATAATCAAAATGGAATATCTGAACCACTAATTAAGGGAATACTAAGAGCAAAACATAAAATTCATGTTTTTAAGGATGGAACATCACGATATAGCTTCACAAATGGCCCTATTCGGACTTTTACTCCAAAAGAGATTCATACTTCCATAGAAGAATTAACACATCTCGGTTATACTCATGATATTTATGGAGAAGACCTGACCTATGACGAACAACAAATTGAAATTTTTCCTTATGATGTAATAATAAATAAAGAAGGTCTCCAGTTCTTATTTTCTCAGAGTAAATTCTTAGATGATGAGTTGGTCTATCTATATGATAGCTCACCATACTACCGATTACGATCTTTTGAAAATGTCTCAGGTTTGCTCATTGTAGGAATTTCACCGACCTCACAAGTTGGAGTCGTTGGTAGAGTCATCGGTTATACAAAAAATAATCTTCTTTATGCACATCCTTTATGGCACCATCTAAAATCACGAGACTGTAATGGTGTAAGTGATTCAATTACTCTATTTCTAGACGTTCTGGTTAACTTTTCTCGTGAATTCATACCAGCATTTCATGGGGGATCACTAGATACCCCTACTATTATTAATTTGGTTGACAATTGGAATGACCTTATGGTATACTCAAAATCGAGTATCGTTTTGCAGAACCAAACATTTTACGCAAATCTTGGACATAAATCACAAGAAATGAAACCTCTATCTTATGAGTTTTCATTATTAGACCAATTCCCTACAATTCAGCACATTACTGAAAATCTATCAGATATTGGAGTTGAAAACAAGCTACGTGATCAGAAAATCATAGATCGTATCAAAATTGCTCTTGATACTCTCCGTACTATAAGGGCAGTCGAGGAAGGAGTCTTTGTAGACAACATTCTGGTTAATGATTTCCTTAACAAGATAACTACATCGATTACTCGCTTCTTCCAGCAGCCTTTCAGGTGTAGAATTTGTAAAAGAACATACCGACGGGTACCTCTCGGAATAAACTGCCCTTTCTGTCATAAAAATACTCTGGAATTGACATTGTCAAAAGGATGGGTTCTCAGGTATATGCAAATAATCAGTTTGTTAGCAGAACAGTATTCCGAGTTATCTGAATCCACAAAATCATGGATAAGATATATCGAATTGAATAAATCCTTACTTTTTGACATTGGGCCTAAGCATACAACTCTTTTTTTTGATCAGGATACTTGAAAGGAATATATCGCCAAAGAATATAATGTAACACGATGTACAAATTCCTTGCAACAAAATTATGCAAAGCTTTTTTTAGCTGATACATTCAAAGTACATAGATTTGTCTTTCTTTTCAGACAAAATACGTTTAATCATAGTATAATGACTGTTAGGTAGTAAGCCAGATGATTGATGAAGTAGAAGATGTTTTAATTGGTACATTATTAAAAACACGTAATTCTGGCATAGTATCAATGCCTAGTAATCTTCCTGTAACAGAAACTGCTAAATTAATGACGATTCATAAAATTGGTTCAGTTATTATTAAAGATGATCAGATAATAGGGATTATAACTAAGGGAGATATCATTCAACAAGTGGTTGGACGAGGATTAGATCCAGGAATTGTTTTGGCTGGTGATGTTATGAGTAAACCAGTAACGTACGTGCTAGCTGATGAAACACTCGAAAATACAATGCTAATGATGTCTAAAAAACAAATAGAACGAATTTTGGTGGTTGATGAGAATGATCCGACCATACCATTAGGTATTGTTTCAACGAATGACCTACTAAGATTTGCTCCAGGATTGCTTAGTATTCGTAGAGAACAACAATTCATAACAAAGATATCCAGTTCTAGTCTTGAATCATCTTACTTTCAGGGATTCTGCGATGATTGTAATAATTATTCTGAAAAACTATCGTTGGCAAATGGTTATACTTTATGTCCAAGATGTACTAGTAACCATCAAGGAGAGTTTGAGTCAAATGATGATGAGATTTTGTGATTTTCTTAGTTTATGATGTAGCTACTGTATTTATAACGTCTTTAATTGATGAATCGTGAGGAATAGCGCGAACTATTTCATTAAAATCAAGTGCTTTTATTTTCGCTTTTTGTTCAGGATTTCTGGCCCGTTTCAAAAATGCTTTTTGTATTTGTTTAGCAATCTTTCCTTTTGGGGTATTTCCTGGTGTCAATAAAATCAAAACTGGACTAGTTTTTGCGATTTGTTTTTCAGCTCCATAAATAACCATTACATTATTATCGTCCTCTTCAAACCCTATTGCCAGTTTTAATTCAGTCCCACGTATATACTTCCTTGTTCCTCGCACCATGATACCTCCTCTAGGGATATATTCCCCACTCGGAGCAGTGAAACCCACATTCTCCCCAGGAACGTAATAAACGTCGATTGCTCCATAGCCTGCTTTCCACGCGCTTGAATATGAAGCAGCTAGTTGTGCAGCCGTTTTTATATCCTCATCAGTTATTTCTGAATCACTACTCTCGCGAACAAGTATTGTATAAGGCGCACCTTGCACTTCAGCGTGGAAAAAAAGGTCATTTTTTTGAAGACGCTTTTTAGCAATTTCATCATTAGATCCAATATCTTTTCCACCTATTATCAAGAAACCATTACCTGTAATAGTCCAATGATACTTTTCAAACCATTTTCTTTTTCTTCTCTTCAAGGTGATTTTGTCACTAATAGCCTGTGCAGATATATCTTGTGATAATGCGTCGATTTTTTGTCGAGTTTCTTCTGTCGCCTCAGCTGCGGGAATTAATTTTCTACCTGCTTTTTTTGCTTTTTCATAATAATTATTTGCAATTTCTGTTGTAGAGAGACGAAAATTTACACTTATGACATCAGAACCAAGATCTAAACTCACGGTTCCTTCCTTTTGGTTAATTCCTTTAAAGATTTGAGCTGAACTTATTCCTTGTTTCTTCGCTTGGCTTAATTTTTGTTCAATATCATTCCAATTCACATTATTTTTTCTGGCGTTCAAGATTGTCGAAAGTAATTCGCTAATGATGTCAAATTTAAGGTATATTTTGTCTCCTATATCTTTGTACTGTTTTTGTTGAATCTCATATTTCTTCAATGTTTCTTCTTGCGCTTTCATAATTTTCTCAAGTTGCGCTTTTTTATTCTTGAACCTACTCAATCCTGGAGAAGAAACAGGAGAATCAGAAGAATAAAAAAAATCAAGAGCAGTTGATAATAAATCGAATTTTCTTATGTTATTTGGATTGGATTTAAACAGAATTGGTTGAAAACTAATGGGTGTTTCTTGTGAATCTATAGAAACATTGGGGACGAGTTGTTCTAGCTCTTTTGTTATTTCCTTTGTTGCAGAGGTAAATTTCTCCAGATCATTAGCTTGAATTCCACTACAAATCCTTTCCTTTGGAATTATAGCTCTTGCTAGAAGCTCTTCTATTAATGCTCCACCACCTCCAAAATTTCGGGCAAATACTTTTACAATCTGCTCATCTTGGTTTTCAGGTAAATTCACAATGCTACCTAATTCTTGACTAGGTATCTCTAAAATCGATTTCCCACGACTTGGGGGTAATTCAAACTCCTTACCAGGTAGAATATCCCTATGTCGCATTTTTTTGTACCATGATGCATAAATTACTTTGTTCCCGTCTCCTACAACAACAAAATTAGGTCGATTGCCGAATAGCTCTATGTACACATGATATTGGTGTTTACCTGACAATTCAAGCTCAACTACTCTATCAAAATCGATTTGTCGAATACTTTCAAGTATAGTACCTTTTAGATGGCCTCTTAGTCCTAAAATTTTATCACTAGGAGACTCAGGAACTGGATGTTTGAACTCTGTTATGTGAATTCGTGAACCTGGTTGGATCAATAAAAAGGGGTTCCTAAAACTCCCTTTTCCTTTTAATTTGAACAAGAAAAAACTATCAGAAATATCTAAGTAAATATTCTCTACCCGATATCCAACTAATCCCTGTAATTCCTTAGTAATTGCAAATATATCAAGACTAGACATCTGTTTCATTATATAGTCGATCTCCTGATTAAGAATATTGTATAACGGTGAATAATTTATCTATTAAGACAACAAACTAACTAGAGTGTGGTAACCTCTAGTATTAGCAATTTCAAAAGTGTAAAATGTATTTTTCCTTATTACTCTAGAGAGTTAAAGCTAATTTCTTAATATCATTAACTTCCTATTATGTCTGAATTACTCGAATTTGAATTTAAAATTTGTGAAGCTTTATTAAGCAAAAACAGATGTGTAAATATACCTATTAATGGGTGATTGAAATAGTTCATCTACTGTAATTACTCAAAATTAGAAGAGATAGAATGATGTCAGACAAATCACAAACAAAAAGTACCAATCCTATAATCAACACTGTATTAGTGTTTAGTGTCGGTTTATCAGCCCTTGAAATTTCACAATTACTTTTTGGATCCTCACAAGTCGCTGCATTAACTTCTTTGCAATTTAATCAAGTTTTTGAAAGTATGTATAGTAGTATGTTATTTTCATCGGATTCTTTATCATCTTTCTGGGCAGTACTGGTAGCGTGGGGTATTTCAGGTATGATCGCTGGAGTAAGGGCAAAGCATGGATTTTTAGCAGCATTTGCGGGATTTTTCGGCACTATACTAGGTTCAGGGTTATTATTAGTTGTACATTTCAGTAACCAGACAGTAATAACTATCAGTGGGGAATTCATTATTGGAGTGATTGCATGCACACTTATTTCATGTGTTGCGGCTTATGCGACTGGTACAGCAACCAAACCAAAGATAGCTCCTCCAAAAGTCAAAAAAACGAGAAAAGTCTGGGATAATTCAAAAACAAAGGACGTATGGATTTGTAAAAGATGTAAAAAAACTATTCCTGCAGGAGCGTTCACATGTCCTACATGTGGAGAACCAGTGATCGAATAAAAAAAAGGAGAAAAAATCGTAATAACGATTACTTCCTTTACATGATTCTTTTTTGTCTTAAATCCTCGAATTTTCCACTAATACTCTCTATTTCCTTTCCTAATCTGATTAAAACATCGTTCAACTCATCAAATTTAGGGTTTTCCACAACTGCTAACAGATCAGTCACAACGACACTTAGCTCATTCGAACGAAGAGACTTATGAGCATTACGGACTGTTGGTTCCATTTGCTTGAGGATATCGATCATATCACTAGATAATAATGTGGCTTCATTCGTTAACGGACTTTCTAGTATTTCAATTCCAGATAGTTCGGTAAGTAGATCTGTAAGATCCCAATATCTTTCTTTAAGTTCTTCAATAATAACTCCGATTCTTTTAAATCGCTGTTTATTGTTAAGGGCATCATCCGAACTTCCATCAGCAAGGATGGAAGCATGTTTGCGTAGCTCCTCATAAAAATCTGAAGAGATTGCACGTTGATTTTCGATCTCACGCACCATTCGATTCATTTGTGAAAAAACAGAAGTAGATGCGCGATACTCGGTGTTGTTCAATCCTTTTTCAGTCTCCTATAAAGTGGATATAGTTCAAGTTAGAAGGACAAACGGAAGAACTAATTCCGTTGTGTATTCATTGTCAGTACGAAAACACCGTTAGGATACGTACTAGGTTCTAACCCAATGAGTAATAAGCTTTTCTAAAAGGAAAATGTAAGTTTTGATATCGATTTTAACCGATCCCAAAACGGGAAATCATAAGAATTGATTATACATAAGATGTTTAAATACCTATAAAGAATCTCCGCTTAATTCTAATCTGTATGAAGGTCATGATAATGGATGCGATAATACTAACTGCTGGTAAAGGTACACGTCTCCACCCTTTAACAAAAAATTTGCCTAAACCACTGTTTCCCGTTGCAGGAAAACCACTACTTAATCATATTCTTGATTCCTTTCCTAAAGAGATAACTAGGGTGATTATTGTAATCGGACATCAAGGTGAACAAATAAAAGACCATGTGAAAAGAAACCGATATGCTTTCGAAATAATTTGGGTTTACCAAGAAAAGCAACTAGGAACTGGTCATGCAGTGAATCTCTGCAAATCTTATATTCAATCTGAGCAGTTTTTTATGATGTATGGAGACATTTTTGTTGAAAAAGAGATTATTCAAGATATTATCAATTTTAAAATACAAGAAGAGCAAAACAAAGGTGTAATAGCAACTATTCAAGTAGAATCTCCAGAGAAGTATGGGTGTTTAGAAATTGATAAGGGGCTTTTAGTCCGAATCTGGGAAAAACATTCAGATCCACCAAGTAAAAACATTAATGCTGGTCTAATGCTTCTTCCTAGGAATATCTTTTCTTTTCTAGAAAAACAAAAACCGTCAAACAGAGGAGAAATTGAACTAACAGATAGTATAAATAGTTTAATCGAAAAAAATTACAATATTGCTTGTTATAATATCCTTGGTCATTGGACAGACACTGGTTATCCTTGGGATTTACTCGCAGCAAACACAGTTGGATTGAATAGATTAATCTCTAAATATGATATTTCAATACCTCAAGGAGTAACATTAGTTGACCCTATACAGATTGAGAAAGATGTTATCATAAAGCCAGGTTCTTATATTCAAGGTCCTGTAATAATTAAGGAGAAAGCAGTTATCGGCCCGAATTGTTACCTTCGAAAATCCTCATTCATCGGGAAAAATGTTAGAATAGGAAATGGAGTTGAGATTAAAAATAGTATTTTGCTTGAAGGGGCTACTGTTGGCCATCTTTCATATGTTGGTGATTCGATCCTAGGGAAGAAGTGTAACTTAGGAGCAGGAACAAAAGTTGCAAATCTAAGACTTGACGAAAAAACCATTCCGATGAAAATTAATGGTGAGAAAGTGAATAGTAGAAGACGAAAGCTAGGAGTGGTTCTGGGTGATAATGTAAAAACAGGTATCAACGTATCAATCATGCCAGGCATTATCATAGGCGAGAATTCAAGGATAGGAGCGCATACAATTGTTTCATCCAACGTTCCCTCGAACAGCTTACTTTACTTCAATCCAGAAAATGGTCGTATTATTTTGAAAAAAGGCATTTATGGTTAGCGATAGTATGAGAATAGATAGGATAAACGAAATTAACGTAATTCAAAAACCTCCAAGAGCTATAACTTGGCGGATTGGATTAGTTTACCCAAATTCTTATTCGGTTGGAATGTCTGGCTTATCCATAAAAATACTGTATCACCTCTTGAATCAACATCCACAAATATTTACTGAGCGCATATTCAAACCAAAAGAATCTTTTCTTATTCCTAAATCCTTAGAGACGAAGAAACTACTAAATAATTTTGACATCCTCATGTTTTCTTTTCAATTTGAGCTAGATTACATTAATGCAATTAAAATGCTATATCAATCTGGGATTCCTATTTATACTAAAGATAGAAGATGCATCAATCCAATGTTAATTGCAGGTGGACCAGCCATCACTGCAAATCCAGAACCAATTCTCGAGGTTTTTGACCTCGCTTTTATTGGAGAATTCGAATCTGTTGCGGATAAATTTCTGAAAACTCTAATTGATAGTGAACAGACAAGATTATGTGATTCAATAGCTTCGATTCCTGGCTTTCACGATATAAATAGCTACTCTGAATCAGTAAAACCACTTATCACACCTCAATTAGATGAAGTAAACTATCCAACTGCGCAAGTAAGACCATTAGAGGACCATCCAAAAAGAAAAGGGATTCTTGATGGTTTTTTCCTACAGGTATCTCGTGGGTGTCCTCATGGATGTCATTACTGTCTAATCAGTAAAATCTTTCGTCCCCATAGAGAAAGATCACTAAACAAACTAGAAGAGATCATTATTGAAGGAAAACAAAATACTAAAACAAACTATTTTTCCTTGATAGGATCAAGTACAGCCGATTATAGCAGAATTAATGATTTAATTGAGTTCTTTAATGTAAACAATCTAAGATTCACCCTTCCTAGCATTCGTGTTGATTCAGGACAGGATTTATTAGAGTCATTGAATCGTTCAGGGCAAAAATCACTAACAATAGCTCCTGAAACAGGATCTGATGATACAAGACATTCAGTAGGAAAACGAATTACGAATGAGGAAATTGTATCTTTCGCCCACAGAGCATTTGATAATAATATTCGGAATTTGAAGGCATATTTCATATTTGGACTAACACCAGAGCCGATGAAAGAACTACACGACATTAATAATCTAGTGAAGGAGCTTAAACATACCGTTCCTTTTATAAAATTAAAAGTTTCACTTACTCCCTTAATTCCAAAAAAACATACTAAATTTGGAAATTCTTGTATCGATTATGATGCTATTACACTTGCTTACAAATCTATGAAAAAAAAATATAGTGAATTTACTCCCCATAAAATTTTTCCTACTCGTTGGGCAGTTATTCAAGCTATTTTATCTGTAGGAGGTAGAGAAATCACTCCAATATTGGTAGATGTTGCTACTCAAACTGAAGGAACTTACCAATCATGGAAGAAAAAGTTAAACAATGATCCAATAAAGTTTTATCAGGAGAATTGTTGTTAAGATTCAATTTAGCGAGAATCCAACTCTGCAAACGATTTTGCATCTCGAAGATAGCGTACAACATCTTTAATATTGGAAATCGGGGAGATATCAACCCTTTCCACTCTTTGTTGTCTGATATCATCCAACATTTGCTCTGCTAATTTCATAATTCGAGGTACCTTTCCTGCACCATCAGTGTTAAGTTCTAACAGTATATCCTCGGCCTCGTAGATCTTCCCTTGGGCAAGAAGAAGGACAGCTGTCAACCATTTTCCTTTTGCTATTCGAGGAGTATCTGTAATTTGTTTAAGTCCTTCCTCAATAGTTTTTTGTGCAATTTGTAAAATTTTCTCTTCCTGGGTAAGTCTGTACTCATAGAGATAGCATTCAGTAAGAGCGATCATCAACTGTGAACGTAAGCTTGAACACTGTTCAGATTCGCCTAATGATTTTTCCAATAATGATTTGGCCATACCAAGATTGTGTTTGCCTAGTTCCAATTTTCCTTGAAGGTAGTTATGGAAAAGAGAGGAACAAGGGTCTAAATTATCAATTTCTAAGGATTGAATTATATTTGTTGATCTTTGAAAGTCTCCTAATTCGATAAGGAGTTCAGAGAATTTCAAATTGTAATGCTTCTTTAAATCAGCATTCCGTGCTTCCTCAGTTAAAGAAATACCTTT
>JAEOSP010000487.1 GCA_016840305.1 Candidatus Hodarchaeota archaeon | reverse complement strand
TTTATCTTAAAATTATCAATCGACATAAATAACGATGATGGATCAGGTTTGGGCTTTTCAGAATTATCTAAATGAATTACTGATTCAAAATAGGAGGTTAATTTGAATGTTTTTAATATTGAGGTTGTTACCTCTCCTCCGTTATTAGTTACCACACCTAATTTTATCCCTAATTCTCTTAATCTGGCCAAAAGTTCAATACTTTTGTCTACTAGTATTACGTTCTCAGTAATATGACTCAAATAATACTGATCCACTTTTCTAGCGAGTTTCGATAAAATAGGTTTATCACTGCTCATATCTGGAAAAAATAATTTGATTTGACCAATTGTTGATAAAGCTAAATGTTCTTTGATCATTTGCACGGGAGGGACAAATAATTCCTCTTCTGCAAGTATTTTTTGAAGAGCTATAATCCAAGCTTGGTCGCTGTTTATTAATACTCCATCTAAATCGAAAAGAACTACCTTGTAATCAATAAAGGATTCAAATAGAGATATTTCACTCATGATTTTTTTTTTCCAACTCTTAGTATAAATAAAATACGGAGAAGAACATATTAATTTCCAATGATTAGTCATTATTACAAAATTCTTATAGAATTATACTCTTTAGGTTTTGAAATTAATGCCAAAGGATATCACACGTAGTTTACAATTAACTGGGGCAAGAACATATCTTGTAAGTCTCCCGAGAGAATGGATTGAACGAAATGGACTAGAAGCAAAGGATGAAATAGGTATACGTATTGAAAATGAAACTTACTTACTCCTTTATCCACGAAATCCCCGATTAGTCCCTAGAAAGACAACTACAATTTCAGAATCTGAAACAATTGAATTAGAACTTCTTTCAAGATATATTACTGGCTTTGATACTATGATTGTTTATCCAAGCGATGGAAAAAAAATTAAGGATGCAGATAAAATTCGAGAGGAAATTCGACATCAGATGGGTCTTGAAATTATTCGAGAGTCACCAAATCAATTAGAAATTCAGTTTATAGCTACATCGGTACTGGATTTACAAACCTTAGTAAGAAAAATATATGCCTTATCATTCAGTATGTTGGACGATGCAATAGACGCAATCTTTGCAGGAAATGATGAAAATAAAGAGAAAATCATGAAAAGATACTCCGAAATAGACCGTGTATATTACTTCATTGTTCGGCTACTACAAAAATCGTTTGAGGATCCACTAGAAGAAATTAACGAAAATTTATACCCAATCGAAGGTCTTAACTATCAGATTGTCGCTTATCAAGGAGAAGTTCTGGGACGTTCATGTAAAGAATTAGCGGAACGGATCGGGAAATTTCAAAAATCCTTTTTAACTGCAGAAACAGAGTCCATGGTTAAAGAAATTGGTGAAAAACTTATTGAACTTCTTGATACAACAATTGAAGCCTTTCTAAATAAAGATATTGAAAGAGCGGCAGCAACATCTGAAGAAGTCAAGAATAAAAAATATCAAGTACAACCGTTGTTAGCAATAATTTCTGAAGAAGCTGCAGATGAACCCACATGGTTTTTAGCGAGATTATTATCAAGTTTACTTGAGCAAGCAGACCAAATCTGTTATCTCACAGATATAGTGACCCGTGGATTCAATGCTCTGCATGAATATAATCTAAAGCAATTTTCAGACTCAGAAATCACTTAATAGCTCCATTTCCTGAATATTGAATGCAGAGTTAGTGTGATAGAGATATTAACGCTTACATCAAAAAAACAGTTTTTTTGTTGCACTAACTACAACTCTAACTATTTTATCAATAAGTACGAATCTTTATATTTAAAGCGAAATGATTAAATTGGAAAAACCAGCGATATTGGGAGGAAAACCAGTTAGAGAAAGCGTTTTACCGCTCTTTGATGTTGATATTGGTGAAGAAGAAGCAAATAATGTACTAGCCGTATTGAAATCACGTGATTTAGTACAAACTCACGGAACATGGGCTAATAATTTTGCAAAACTAGCTAAAGAATATTTAGGTAGTAAAAGAATTGTCATGGCCAATAATGGAACATCCACAATTCATTTAGCTCTAATTGCGTTAGGAGTACAACCTGGTGATGAAGTAATTTGTTCTCCTCTAGGTTGGATATCCAGTGGAACCCCCAGTTTATACCAAAATGCCGTACCAATATATGCAGATGTGGATCCAACCTATGGATTCATTGATGTTGCAGATGTGAGAAATAAAATTACTCCAAGAACCAAAGCTATATGTGTAGTCCATCCCTGGGGTTTACCTGCAGATTTAGATCCCCTCCTAGAACTAGGAGAGGAAAAAGGTATCCCTATCGTCGAGGATGCAGCTGAAGCCCTTGGAGCGACCTATAAAGGAAAAAAAGTTGGTCTTTTCGGAGCTTTCGGTAGTTTTTCCACTGTTTGGAACAAAATTATTACAACAGGGGAAGGAGGATTTCTAGTAACTGATAATGAAGAGCTTGCTAATACTGCTGGACACTACGCTAGCTTTGCTAAAGTTTCAGGAAAAGGAGATTATTTCGATGGACTTGGTTACAATTACCGTATGACTGAAATGATGGGAGCACTTGGAGTTGCACAAATTAAACGAGTCGAATCAATCATAAAAAAACGTCGTGCGAATGCCGATTATCTTCTAAAACATCTAAGCTCACTCGATATACAGGGACTAAATCTACTCCATGAACCTGAATGGGGACGGGGAGTATGGTGGAAATTTACTGTTTTACTAGATTTAGAAAAGTTTACAGTATCCAGAGATGAAATCCTTAAAGCAATTCAAACTGAAGGAATAGGTGCAGCTGCACCTGTTTATCCTGACAATTTACAACCATTTTATCAATCGAAAAGAGTGTATGGAAATACTGGCTGCCCGTGGGATTGTCACTATTACAATGGACCGAAAAATATTGATTATTCTCAAATGTGTCCAGAAGCGAAAATTTACTCTGATCGAGCACTTTGGCTTACAGGTTGTGGACCAAGATTAACAAAACCCGATTTAGAATCCATTGTAGATGCAGTGGATAAGATTTTGAACTACTACAAAAAATAACCAAGTTATGATGAGTATGAAGTTTACAAAAATTGAATTTGCTAAGTATATTGACCATTCGGCATTAAGACCTAATTTTGGCGAGAAAGATATCATTAGAATGGCTGATGAAGCAATAGTTTGGAAATTTGCTGCACTTTCGGTAAATCCAGTATACACTGCAAGTGCAGTAAGAGAATTACATGGTGAGGATATCCTCGTAAATCCCTGTATAGCTTTTCCCTTCGGTGCAATTTCTCCTGAGATGAAAGCATTAATAACGGAAAAATGTATGAAGATTGGGGCAACAGAGGTTGATATGGTTGCTAATATCGGAGCTATAAGAGAAGAAAAATGGGATTTTGTGAAAAAGGATATAGAAGGGGTAGTAAAGGCTGCTAAAGGTTATGAAGTGAAAGTTATCATTGAAACTGCCTATTTAACCGATGAATTAAAAAAGAAAGCTGCAGTTGTTGTTGCTGATGCAGGTGCAGCATTTGTAAAAACAAGTACAGGCTACGCTCCGGCAGGTGCTAGTGTACACGATATAAAATTACTTTATGATGCTGTTGGCGATCGAATCAAAGTAAAAGCAGCAGGCGGAATACGCCATTTTGAAGACGCAGTTGTATTAATAGAGAATGGTGCTAGTAGAATTGCTTCGAGTTCATCTATCCAAATTATGAATGAAGGGGGATTCACATAGGGATTTTTCCAATGGAATATACAAACAACAAAAAATAAGCAACAATAATCTTTTAAGAGAAAAGTTGCCTAATAATATCAATTCTTTTAGAATTGACTAATTCTACTTTATGAACGTAATCTGCCGTAATACAGTATAAATATCTCTTTCGTTTATTTTTATGAAAAAAACTCTTCTTTACTGCCATATTCTAGCATTCTAAATAGATAGATTTATATAGAAGTGTTTTACTAAATTGACACTTGTTATTTGAGATTTTTATTCCACATTTATCTCAAATTTCATACATAAAACAATTTCGGTGAATAATATTGGCAATAGAACAAGATATAATAACTAGCTTGAATGATCTGTTACAAGGTCCTATTGACTGGTTGTTTAATGCTGGGCCCATTATTATGTTCCCCATAATTATCATCATTTTAGGGCTTATTTTTAGACAAAGCCTCTCAAAGTCCGTAAGAAGCGGTATTCTTATTGGAATCGGTTTCATCGGTATTTTTACTTTCGCATTTGATGTGTTTATGGGAAAAGTTGGGCCAGCTACAGCAGCTTTTGTTGAGAATACAGGAGTCAATTTGACAGCTATAGATGCTGGATGGGGTCTTGCAAGCAGTATCACATGGGCTATGCCAACAGCGTTTGGCGTTATCATCTTATGCTTCATAGTTAACCTAATCATGTTAGCATTAGGAAGTAGAACTGTTACCATAGCAGGAAAAACAATTCACATCGGAACTATGACATTAGATGTAGATCTTTGGAATTATTGGGCTTTTGGATTTACCGCTGCTCTCACATACGTTGTCCTTGAAGGACATCTTGGTGAATTTCCAGCATATGTGATAGCAATGGTATTCGCAATGATTCATGCAATCATGGCTTTCAAAATATCAGACTGGATTGCACCTTGTATGGCTGATCCTGAGAACTTTAACTTACCAGGAATCTCCTTACCCCACGGAAATGCGATGATGGCTCCATACGCCTTTGGTATTGACAAAGTATTGAAAAAGATACCTGGAATTGGATCGATCAAGGCAGATCCCGAATCAGTTCAAGAAAGATTAGGTCTGATTGGTGAACCTATATTCATTGGTTTAGTTATTGGTGGTCTGATTGGTGTTCTTGGTTACTTCCCCTTAATCGAAACTGATCTATGGGGACCAGAAGGTTTCGTCCTATTGGTCGCAAATGTAGCCATGACCTCAGCAGCTGTTATGTATTTGATACCCAAAATGGTCGCTGTCCTTATGGAAGGGTTAATTCCTCTTTCTGAAGGAATCCGAGAATATATGACTAAGAAGTATCCTGGACGTGAGTTAATTATTGGAATGGATATGGCAGTTATCGTTGGTTATCCAGCTGTAATAGCTGTAGCCTTGATAATGATTCCGATTTCGATTTTCATGGCGGTAATTCTGAGTAACCTTCCAGCTCCATTTGGTATGATTGTATTACCTTATGCAGATCTTGCAGGTATGGTTTTCTATTCAGTATTGGCTGTTATGCCCTCCAAGGGTAATCTTGTCCGTGGTGTATTATCTGGTACAATTCAGCTTGTCGTGATATTGTACACGGCTGGATTAATGGCCCCGTTAATGACTGCTGCAGGAGCTACAGCAGGTTTCGATTTAACAGGTTTCTATTTCGGTGAAACAGGTTTAACTATCACCTCTCTAGACGCTGGTAGTAATGCTGTGCATTGGATGCTCATTCTCCTGATCTTCCCACTCTTCCAATTCCAAGCTTGGACAGATATCTTTACTTCTAGTGGGTACTTAATTTGGTTTGTAATAGATGTTGCATGGTGGATTGGTTATATCCTATTGTGGTACAAACTAAGAGACGAACCAACAAAGATCTCCGAAGAGAAAATCCACGATACGGCTATTGGGTGATACAAACAACCTATCACCTCCCCCCCTTTTTTTTCCTTTTTTTTGAATTTATTTACAAAATCCTCTTAAAGAGATTTATCTAAAATAATTTGAAAATAAATAAGGAAGAATTTCAATGGGAAAGCTTGTATTAGTAGCATGTGGAACCGCAATCGCAACAGCGACTGTTGTAGCCTCCAAAGTTAAAGATATTATGAAAGAGAACAAAATTCAAGGTAGCGCTGTTCAATGCAAAGTTCAAGAAGTCAAATCGAAAGTTAACTACCAAAAATATGATTTAATAATTTCTACGACAAAAGTTTCTGGTGAACAAACAATAGAAGGTAAACGAGTTGTGGGTAATGACAATGTACCAATTTTGAGTGGTATTCCTTTTCTCTCTGGTCGAGGTATGGATGAACTCAAAGAGGAAATTATTGAAATCTTAAAAGAATGAAATCTCTTCATATTTAGGGTTAACCCCTTTGCTCATGTTTATAAAAAAGCTCCGTTTAACTGATCAAATTTAATTAACGGCTAAATCCAGTAGAATTTATTGTGTTATTTCTGTTGTGAACATTTTATTTTCTACTATGTATACTACTTCTGTAGATGTGATTCTTATGGATAAAAAGCAACTCGCTAAAGATAAAATGGAAATGGCTTCAATCTGCCGTAAAATTTATGAAAAAGGTCTTACATATAGTACGGGTGGGAATATAAGTGTTAGAATTGGTAAAGATCAATTTCTAATCAAACCTGCAGATTTTTGTTTTGGTGATATTAAGCCAGGCGATTTTATTGTTATTAACAGTAAAGGTGAGAGAATACTTGGTCCAGTAGGAAATAGACCCTCAAGTGAATGGCCTATGCATTTAGCAATATACCGTGATTTAAAGGATGTTAATGCAGTTATTCACGCTCATTCTCCCGAAACATTGGTATTTTGTACCATGGGAAAACCAATAGAACCAGCAACTACCTTTGCTGAAGAGGAAATAGGATTAGTTCCAGTTGCTCCTTATGAAGAACCTGGTTCGCAGGAGTTGGCTGAAGCAGCAGCTAAATCCTTGAAAAGTGTCGAAAAGGGACTTTATCCTCCTGCAAATCAACCCGCTATTGCTTGTCT
>JAEOSP010000486.1 GCA_016840305.1 Candidatus Hodarchaeota archaeon | reverse complement strand
GGTGGCAATATCTGCAGCATATTCTAAAATATTATATGCCTGATTATTCAAATCATAGGCCTGTTGATAATAATCCAAAGCGTTATCATATTGTTTTTGGATTTTTGCTAAATCTCCAAGAGCGTAATAATATTCAGTTTTTGCTTCGTATTGATCAATCAAAATAGAATATTGTTCTTCAGCTTGGCTATACATTTGTCGCAATGTTAATTGATTGGCTAACATTTCCCTCGCATCAACATCATCTGGATTAATTTCCAACGCTTTTGATATATATGACAAAGCGCGGTTTGGTTTTTCAAGATACCAATAACATTCAGAAAGGGCTATGTAAATTGTACTTACATTGGGATCAATAAGTAATGCTTCCTGCAATTCAACAATTGCCATCGCGTAATTGTCTTGATTCATATGCAATTGAGCGTCCATGAAATGCCGCAATGATCTCGGATCGGCTGGCATGACAGCTTCATGTTTTGATTCAGTATCGTTCTTGCTGATTTCGGGTGTCGGTGAAATTTGAGGATTTTGGGTACATGCTGAAAAAAATAATTGCAAGCAAAATGCAAGATAAATGATTAATCTAATTAGTTTCATCAATATTGACTTTCTTTTTTAAAGAATACCTACCACCTTAGTGATAGTTCCATAATCTTTGAATGGATATCTGGCAACTAATTATCTTCAACATATATTCTTACCATGTTGCCACCTGCTCGCTTTGCAGAATACATAGCTTTATCGGCTTTTTCCAAAATGGATTTAACTTTTTCTGAATCACTAGGGAATTCAGCAATTCCAGCACTAATGGAGATTTTCACCTTTTGACCATCCTTAAAAATTGGATAGTTTGCAATATTATCAACTATTCTCTGAGTAATTATTTGCGATTTATCCTTATCAGTGTCAACAAGTATAATAATAAATTCCTCCCCGCCATAGCGTCCAACAACATCAATATTTCTAACGCTGTTTTTAAAAATGCTTGATATATCTTTCAGAACCATGTTTCCAAACTCATGGCCAAAATTATCATTAACTTGTTTGAACGCATCAATATCTATAACTACTAATACTAGTTTTTGATTAAATCTGGTTGCACGGCTAATTTCCTCTTCACACCGCTTCATAAACGCACGATAATTAAGTAATCCCGTTAAATCATCGTGGATTGCATTAATTTTGATTGTCTCAAAATCAAAATGCCATTTTAACATTATTCCAAGAATATCTGCAATTTTACTCATTACCCACAAGTCTGAAGATGAGAACTGTTGGTCGACAGCTCTTTCAATTCCAATTGCACCTTTGTATTTTTCACTGATTGTTATCGGAATCATTAACATTGATTTAATTTTCTCATCATTAGGATCATTTTCCTTGCAGCGCATCAAGTTGGGATAATCATCATGCCAGTTTCTAGTATTCACTATTTCATCAGATTTATATGGAAGACCATAAACAGATGAGTCAGTCAAAAATTGAATTTGATTATTTTCCACCTCAAATCTGCCATCCTGCCACTCAAGAACAGCATGTTTTTTCAAAACTTGCCCAATAGAAATAGTAAATAGATCATACTTGATAAATTCTGAAAAAACATTGGTAACAGTTTTATATATTGAACTTTTATCGGAAGTAATATCGAGTAAATTAAATAATTGGTTGATTTTACGATTGAAATATATGTTTCGCTGGAGGTATTCCAAACGATCAATAATATTTATACCATAGGAAATAAATTTTCCAAGATGAGAAATCAGCTGAATATCTTTTTCATTAATTTTACTGAAATGATCAATACTTACAATTAAATATCCCATAAGAGTGCCATTGAAATCAATACTAGCCCCAATCAGGCATTCACTACCGCGCCATTGTTTTTTACCAAAAAGTTCCGTCCAGGCCTCTGGATTGATATTTTGTTGGATTATTAATCCATCTGTTTTTTTACCAATGGTTTTTATAATGGCATTCTTTTTAGATAAAAATTCTACAGAATTATGCACAGTGGAATGCTGAATAGTAAAACCATCTTTCGTCGGATCCGACATATAAACAGAAACGATATAATCAGAGTTAATAGATAAAATTTGATTGAATATCTGATTCAGAAACGCTTTAAAGAATTTCTCTGGCTGATCTTTTAGAGGATCCTTTTTATGACCTATTTTCTTATAACTGACAGCTTTCTTGCTTTGATTAGAGCCAAAATGAACAATTAGGATATAAGAAAGCATCCCCCACATTATTCCAAATGTCATCAATCCCTTTATTAAAAAAATCCAGGATACTTCCGGTTTTGGGTAAAATAATAGGGAAGTCACTATTAAAGTAAATAACGCACTAACAGACTTAGGATATTTTTTTAAATAGGTCACGATGTTGAAAATAATAACCCCTTTGTTAAAACTTACGTAATCAAAGGGGAATTAAAAAGATGGATTAGTATAGTTACTGTGGATTTTTTACGAATTGAATTTTATCTTCCAGTTGAAGCGATTTATTTGAATCATTATCATTAATAAAAGTTGAATCATCGCTAATTAATGTAAAGGTTGGATTAGCATTCATTCCTGAATCTATAACTGCGGTATTTAGTGAATTATTAGTTGGGATATCTGCAGATTGAAATGTTTCTGGAAAAGATGCTTTATCAGGAAGCAGATCAATTCCAACAAATACAATAGCAATCAATACAAGTGAGATCATTCCTG
>JAEOSP010000485.1 GCA_016840305.1 Candidatus Hodarchaeota archaeon | reverse complement strand
CGCACTAAACTTTAGTACGTCTTTTGTTTCTTCGAGAAGATTGCATTTAAAGTTACCTTCCTTGACAGTGTCTGAAACAACACCTCTACTCCTAAATCCATATAACATCGAAGCAACGGTTGTCATAGAATATGTACAAGTTGTTTTTACCTTATTTAGAGTAATATATTCTTTATATCCTAAATAAGCAAACGCATACACATAATTTTCAATTGTCCAAGCTTTATGTGTCTTGTTCAATGAAGCAACATAAAGAACTACTTCTTCTTTTGTTTTAAACTTAACGCTTTCATCTAATACACCATAAGCGGTAATACTTAAATGTCTAGCTGTAGCTAGTCTGTGTTGACCATCAGCAACAAATATTTCTTCTTTACCTGTAATTACATCTGTTTTAATAAGATTTACAGGTACAGTAAATCCATACTTGTTCATTTTCTCAACAAGATCATTTCTTACCGAATATTTCCTATTAAATGGTAAAAATTCAATCTTACTATGTTGTTTGTCGGTTTCAATTTTAATCAATTTCATTTTTTTCAGCTATTTAATTATACAATTTATTTCTAAACAAAGCAAGGCTGACAACACGCCAGACAGTTGTCATTTCGTAGTCGATTCACGGACACTGAGCACCCTAGGCCTAACTACACCTCACATTAAATCTTATAATTATCAATTACAGATGTGAGACACCACATAAATGCACACATCCAACCTAATCCTGCTGATATATTTCCTTGAAAGAAACCTATAGCAGAATTAGCTGCAAATAATACTAAACAAGTAATACCTAATACGTTCATAATATATAGTTTTAATTAAACAATTCAATAGAAAATACTACTACTTAGAGTCTCTAGCCCCAATCGTATGGCATCTCCAAGCTTGCAGTATTTATATTTTTTCATTTGGAGTCTTTGTTTGACTCTCTTTACAGTAAAAACTGCATATTAGCAGCTATAGCAACTAATGCTACTATTGCAAATAACAATATAATTGCTTCTTTAGTTAAATATTTCTTCATTTTACCAATCTTTGGAGTTTCCATATTGCTGTTTGAGCATGCTTATAAAGTTGTGTTATAAATCAACTCAAGTCTCATATCCGTCTGAGCTGATTAATAAGTAATACAATCAAGAACTCCAATAGAAAGGGACTACTGTGAGTATTTCTTCATGAAAGTTCTTGATTAATGATTTATTGCGACTAGGCTTGCATTGCATTTATTCTGCACATACTGTTTCATATGGCTCAATACAACATGATCTGGATACCTGTTACCTTTCGTTAGGAATAAATCACCATTCCTTTATAATTGAAGTCTTTGGTATTACCATCCTCTTCAAATTCACAATCCTTATCATAAGGATCATTACCTTCTTCCACAATACTATAGATTGTACCACACTTATTGCATGATATCATATCATAGATTGCTTCAGATTGTCCACTAGGAACAAATTCATTACATTTAGGACAATGAAAGTGATTATGTACAATTTCATTGCACACTTCACAACATGTCTCAGCCATTATGTTTAGTTTCATAAGGTATATTTTAGCTATTAATTATAATCGTCCTTGTATTATTCACATTCTGGAGGTTGGGAATAACTGGGTAATAGTATACCCAGTCACTCACCATCCTGTTAAACTGTAAGGTTTAACTAAGACTTAACGTTGATTAACTCAACAAAGTCTTCACGTGACATCATAGTGCCAGCATAAACAATCATTTCTTTCATAACAGTTAAGGTTTAGTTAATGAATATGAATTATGAATAATGTATTCTGGTAATAGGTCTATTCGGATCCTGGGATCTGAATGAAAGAGCCCGAAGGCTCAATCATCAGAGCTTTGGCTCCAACCAGTAAGATACAGTACCGTTGTCAAGACGTGATTCCTTAACATCGAATGACTCCATTGGAAGGTCAATCTCCTGACCCTCACCAAGCTCGGAGCTACCTTTAGCAACAACTACATTGTAGAACTTGCTGACTTTGGTATCACCCAAGATTGTTGGAACAGTCTCAGATACTTGAAGTGCGATAACTTCATTAACATCAGGTTGTCTCTTAGAGGCTTTGATTGAATAAACAGTTGCTTTCATTTGTTTAGAATTTTAAGTTAATATTACAGATTGCAACGAACACACTACAAGGGGGAGTGTGCCCAATGAATAGTAAGTAGGGGGCTGTGTTATGGGTTATCTAACACTCACACGTATCCAGAAAACTTTTAAAAAAATTAGAAAAAAGTTTTTTATTATAAATAATATACGTATCTTAGAAGTATCAATTAAAACAATAAGATATGAAAAAGATTAAACAAAAGTATACAAGAAGATTTTTAGGTGATGCTTCAATTACTGCCTCACCACAAGAAAAGAAACATCTCAAAGCCTATTTGAAAGGTAAGAAGAGATATAGACATGGATATGAGGTTATCAAAGATAAGGCTACAGGGTTTGAAAGAAAGGTGCCTAAGTGGTATGATGTGAAGGAAGAATTAAGCATATTACCAACAGAGATAAAGTAATGAAAAGAATTAAACAATGGATAAGAAATAAGATAAAGAAGTGGTTGAAACCTCTTGTTATGGAGATCATAACTGAAAGTCCAGTACCTAATGGTATGATTATATTAGGTAAAGTTAGGATGATGGACGCAAGAGTTATGAGAGAATTAGAAACAGATATGTTAAATACGAGAGCAATATTTACAAGTTCAATTAATGGGAAAGGTTACTAATATGTACACAGTTAAGATTTATGATAATGAAACTCTAGATAGTGATAATCCAATCATTATTGAGATGAAAGATTTTAAAAAGAAGGAAGAAGCTATAGAGTATGCTTCCCTTATGGAGAAAACAAAAGATTTAGATTATGTTTATTATACAGTTACTACAAAGAATCAGATCGTATTTGATACACAATTCGACTAAATTATGAATGAGAAAGAAACAGATAGGTATTATCTAGTTGATGTCTACGCAGATGTAGTATTAACTCATGAAGATGAAAAAGAAATAATTATATACT
>JAEOSP010000484.1 GCA_016840305.1 Candidatus Hodarchaeota archaeon | reverse complement strand
TCAACCTATTTAATTATTGAGGGCTATTTGATATTTATCTTACTTCTTCTCCTTTTGATTATAAACTTTGTTATCCAATGGTTTTATTTCATCAACTGGTATAGAATTTACCAGTTTCACGCGTATTCTAAGTTAATACAGATGTTAAATAGTAATTCTAAAATAAAAATAATTTCCTTTGATTCTTGGTTGGATCACCCAGTTAAGGATCCTGATCATATTCTCGTCCTTATAAGACATGATATCGACATAAGTTTGATTCGAGCTAAAAGAATGTTTGATGAAGAAAAGAAATATTCAATTCCCTCTTGTTATTTCATTCGTAATAATGCTGAACGGTATAGTTTTAATGAATCAACAGTTTTACTTGATGAAATTGTAAAAGCAGATGATTTTTCTCTTGGTTTTCATTATGAAACGATTAAGAATGCAAACGGTGATCTTACAAAAGCGAAAAAGCTTTTTACACAAGAGATCCAAGATTTAAGGAAAAATTATCCAATTCGAATAATTGCTGGACATGGGGATAAATTTCGAAATGGACGCCTAGTAACCGAGAATATTGTTAACCTAGATTCCTTAGATTTGAAATCCTCCTATGATCTTCCCCATGATTTTTATATATCTGATGTTGGAGGTAAACATCACTATAAAGGTGAAAACAATAAAAAAGTAACTCTTAAGGATAAATTAAAGATTTTAAATGAAGGAAAACCAGGAACTCTAGTACAAATATTAATACATCCTGATTGGTGGTTTTAATCGTCTCTAACAGCTCTTTCAATAATCGTCATATATACTAGCTAGAAAAGTGAAATTGATCAAAAGAGAATTTACCAAATCCATTAACGTGAAAAAAATGGCTCAAGCTAAGAGAATTTTGAATTACGCTATTCGTTTTCTGAAAGACGGAAGATATCGGAATAGAATCCTAAATATGATGAGCCAAACAACAGAAACAACAAAAAAAAGCCAATTAATAGACTCAAAATTATTAAATGCCTTGAAAGGGCGTAAATTTTTCTTCATTGGAGGATGCGAACTATCTTTTCTTAAGGAATATCTGGAAAATAATTTAAAGATAGAAACTCTTCACACATTCGATTATGGAGCTTCTTCAATTCCAATGATAGAGGTACAGGATACTGAGAGCGAATTATGGTCATTTGACCCTGATGTGGTTGTATTATCACATAATCAACAGATTCGAAGTTATTTTCAAGCCGTTCAATTACAATCAATTACATATGAACAGCAAGAAAAACAAATCGAAGAAATAAAGCTATCCTTTAAGAAAACAATTGAAACACTGAGAAAAGGTGGAATAAAAGGACCAATATTCCTTTATACTTACCCGCTTGTTTATAGACCTGCTTTAGGGCGCTTTGAATATCATTCAATACAAACTGTATATTCATTGATTGAATTAATACAGAGAATTAACCTAATATTTTATGAGATTGCCAAAGGTAATTCTGATGTTTTCATTTTAGACAATGATGAAACTTTTCTTGAAATGGGAAAAGATGACTATATTCGTACTATCGATGCTGATGGTATTTATGAGCACGTTACACGCGCTGGTGCTACCATTTTAGGTGATAAACTAATCATTTTACTACAAATTCATTATAATTTAGTGAAAAAAGTTAAATGTGTAGTTGTAGATTTAGATAACACATTATGGGATGGAATAATACAGGATGATGGTATCTCTGGAGTTAATTTATACTACAATAGAATCAATGTCCTCAAAATGTTACAACGACGAGGAATAATGCTAGCTATTGCATCAAAAAATGAACCAGATACCAAATCAATAATAAAGGAATTATTAGGGGAGCATTTTGATCTCTTCATTGTGAAAAAAATCAATTGGAATAATAAGGTACAATCCCTACAAGAGATCGCTAAGGAACTTAATATTGGAATAGAAAGCCTAGCATTCTTTGATGATAATCCCTACGAGAGGGATTTCGTAAAGAAATTACTACCCGAAGTTTCTGTATATAGAGAGACCGATATCATCGACATATTAAGAAAAACTGAGTTCGATCCTGGAGTAATCACTCAAGAATCAAAGAAAAGAGTAGAAATGGTTAAAACACAGAAAAAAAGAGAGAGTGATGAAAAAGGATTTCAAGGATCAGTTGAAGGTTTTCTAAAGTCTATTAATATGAAATTATGGATTCGAGAAGCATCTAAAAAAGATCTTGGACGAGTTACAGAGCTAATTCAAAGAACAAACCAACTTAATGCCACCACGATACGATA
>JAEOSP010000483.1 GCA_016840305.1 Candidatus Hodarchaeota archaeon | reverse complement strand
TGGTTGTCAAGTGCTTTGATAGCTCCATAAGCCTCACGTTTACTTAATAACGTAAGTATTCTTTCGTGAGCTTCAAAAGCCGCTTGAATTACATGGGGCATAGAGATAACTAGTTTCTCTTGAAAAAGGAACAATTCCTTTATCTGTTTAAGTATTATTGGTAAAATTGGGTCTTTTGATAAGCTAGATAGGTAAATATGGAATTCCATGTCATACTTAGAGAAGCTTTCAATATCTTCGTTCAAGCTGACAATCTTCATTTTATGAAGAAGTACCCAGAGAGAATCCAAATGCTCATCTTTAATTCTTGATATAACATCACGGAAGAGATTCTTCTCTATTAGTTGTCTAGCGCGAATTAGATAATCTACAGCATCAAGTGTTATGTTTGAGGGGATAGAGATAGGTAAGACTAGTTGCTTGATTTCCGTTATGAGATTCTTGACTGAATGCCCAGCAGGGAAATCGCTTTTCAAGCTAAAGGCCCTCGAAAGCCCTTCAACAGGAGATGTATCAATCGTCGGTGGTTTGGTGCCAACAGGTGGTGGAGAAGGTCTGGAACGATGGAGTGTCATTAAAAGGTCTTTATAGCATTCTTCCGAATATGGAATCCCTCGAAGATCAATGTAATACTTTCCTACTAACCATGATGGACTCGCATCTTCCCAATTCCCCTCCCGCAAGATAGGAATATACTTACGGGGGTTTTGGCATGTAAAAACCTCACCGGTAATGATATCTCCCTCATATCCTGAACCACCTAATCGACTATCCGATTTGGACTTATAGTTTGGCGTACAGACGATTAGAACAAAATCGTTTCCACGAATTTCACGCTCCATAAAAGCTGGAAGCTGATCACCTGGTATAGCATGCCACTGATCCAAAGTGACATCCACGCCATTGGAACGTAGACGGGATGACAACTCTCTGATCCATTTCTTATGTTCAGGACTGTCCCAGGAATAAGAAATGAATGCTTTAGGGGTTTTAATCATAATAATTGTATGCTATCGCTACTAAATAACTTGCTAATGCGAAATAAGCCAAAACCATGAGGAGAATTTTTTTAGAATACCGTATCTTTTGCCTAACTATAGTAGAAAGGAATTTATGCGCACAAACGTACAAGTAGGTCAACTCAGGCATTCACCAGCAAATCTGCACAAGCTTCTGCTTCCTGGGCCTTGCCTTACCCCTTTTCGACCTACCATCTCAATTATTCTCCATATAAACATTGCCGGTTCTAACTTCGCGCATGCTTCCGCCCTTAGGGGTGTTACTTTTTCTATACCACCCCTTAACCCTTACCAACTCAGATACTCTCCATTTACACATAACCGATTTTGCCAGAAGAATATATTTACCATACCTTTAGAAAAAAAGTCAACCTCTTTTTGAAAAAATAATTGTCGCTGATCACTATCCTCTGAATTCCCATTTCTACTAATTCTATTCATGGACGCCGGAGACTTTTCTTTGTTGATCAGCATAAACAATCTCCTTACTTGACGATCTGTTACCATTTGAGCCTCCAGGTGATGAAAATTCAAATTATAACGCATTATTCCTCTTTTGAAAAACGGGAATTAAAATTGTCGTCAACCGGGAGAAATAATTGTCGTTGATCATAGTTTCATCAATCTACGGATTCTTCAGAAAATCGCTCAACTTGGGTTTATTTTAAAAAGATATGCCATTCATCTTACGCATTTGATTGAAAATAAAATTAGCCCATATGCTTCCATGAAGAAAACCCTTTTGAAGAATAAGTATATACTTGTTTAATTATTTTATAGATTTCTCCATATAAATATTTTGATGTTTTATTAAAATAAAAATTCTTTTCCATAGGGTTATCGGAATACAAGCGATAACTACCCTTTATCATCTCATCCGAATCTATTAAATATTTAATATTCCCCAAGCATAGATATTTATAATCATTTTCAAGAGATAGAGTTTTCAAGTTGGAAAAAGATTTTCCCCAACCATGAGGAATAAGTTTTCTATTTCTTATCTCGGGATCTTTTTCATCTACTTTATAAAGGAAAATGTTTTTCCCTGGTGCTGAAAATATTGGAACAACACTATTGGGTTTCACAAGAAAACAGCCAATATTAATTGATTGTCGGTCAGGCATACCATAATGATGGATAATATATTTTTCATCTATTGATGTAAATCCTTCAACAAAGAAATCTGCAAAAAAATTGTGACAGTTTTCATTATAATCAGGTATTGTTTTTACTATTTCCCAGAATCTTTCAGCGGTTTTGTTTGAAATATATCTCAAATATCTATCAGAGTTATAGAAAATTTTAATATCATTCCAATACCAGTTACCTTTGACTGGATGTAAACCTGTATCTAAATAATTTTTGGATACAGGAGAAGAATGTAAAATTAAATATCCACAGTTACTATCTTCTGCTAGCAAAATGAAATGATTACTAGAATCAAAATCCCAATTATACCCATTCCTATTATGAAACATATGTAATACTTTGTCTTGAAATTTTTTAAATGAAACAGAATTAATATCATCCTTAAGTTTGAAAACACCACTAGTGCACACATTGATATTTGCATCAATAGGGATGAATGGAATTGAGCACTGCCATTCAACATAACAACCAGATAAAAAACCCCCAGCAACCTTTCGGACATAATTTGACAAACCTATGTCAAGAGCAGGAATTATAATAGCGTTTGCTTTTTTGTCAAAAGAATTTAATACTTGATTTAGAATGTTTTCAGTTCCCTTAAGCCAGTGGAAAATACAATTATAGAAATCTGAAGTGTCAAGTTTGCATTCGAGAATTTTTTTGAAAAAATCCATAGCTCTTAAACCTCCTAGGTAAAAAGATTTTAATCACACTTAAACATAGATCACTCATTTCCCGTTTTGCGCAAGCTTCCACCCTTTAGGTGAAAAAGTGCCAGGCCGAAAGCGATAGTGTCAGCGGTTGCTTGCCGAGCAAGGTTAGCTATTTCAGGATTATATGTTTTCGGCTGTTTAAATTCTATCCATTCCCTAAGTGCTTTAGATAAGTTGATTTTAGTGGGTCTACCCTTAATAAAGATTCCCAAATCTTTGGCTGATTTATTAACATCTTTATCTCGACCTGCAATTGAGAGAGTGACTAAGAATTGAAAACAGCATTGGAAAAATTCATCATAAGGCAACTTCCTAAAAAAAGCATTGCTTGCATCT
>JAEOSP010000482.1 GCA_016840305.1 Candidatus Hodarchaeota archaeon | reverse complement strand
TTGTAAAAGTCAACCATTTACGAGGATTTTTAATCCTTTTTAAAACTGAAGCCAGTCCAAACATAACAATTGCTCCAACCAAATAAATTACTGATCGCATGATTCTGATCATATCATCAGTTTTTGCACTCAATTAATTACTCTCCAGTCAATATTTGTACCATTCATGATATATGACATGAATTTAAAGGTAATCAAAGTGAACCAAACTTGATGATTTAGCTTACCAAGTTTCTTTTGATTATTAAAAAAATGGTATAGCAAATTTTTCTCTAAGAAATTTATATCAGAAGTATTACCAAATCCTATTCGTAAACCTTTATTCATTGATTTCCTTAGGAAAGGCAGTAAGTGTTTGAACAGAACATAGAAAACCCATTAATTTCAATGGAAGAGGCTTTAACAATTCTTACAGATATTTATGATAAGCAAGGCTCTCTGTATGAACTTCCAAGCGAAAGAGATAGAAATTTTCTCTTGAACTCCTCCGATGGACACACATTTATTCTAAAAATTGCTAATCAATATGAATCTCTAGAAACCCTTGAAGCTCAAAATGCAGCAATGAGTCATATTGCCCTCAGGTACAAGAATGCTCTGTGTCCTGAACCGATTCCGAGCAAAACAGGTACTCTTATTACAACATTTACCGATAAAAATGGTTGTTCTTATTATGTCCGATTACTGACATTTCTTCATGGTAACACTTTTGCAAAGACTTCTCCTCATGATAACCTGTTACTTCACTCCTATGGTGTTTTTATTGGACAAATCAGTTCTTCTTTAGCTAGTTTTGATCATATATCAACTCACAAGGAATTTTACTGGGATTTAAAAAACGCTGTTGATGTCATTTCCCTTCGTTCGGTTGAGATTAAAGATACTGAGAGACGGGATCTAGTTGATTTCTTCTTACATCAATATCAAACAATAGTCCTTCCCAACATAACTAATTTACGGTCCAGCGTAATCCATAATGATTTTAATGATTATAATGTGATTGTTCAACACGAAAACTTCAAATCATCTCCAAATTTTGGATTATTAGACTTTGGAGATATGGTATATAGCTGTACAATATTTGAGGTTGCCATCGCAATCGCTTATGCAATTCTAGGTAAGAATGACCCTCTGAGTACAGCAGTTCAAATTCTGAAAGGGTATCATTCACAATTTCCTGTTGAAGAAGAGGAGTTGGATGTACTTTTTACATTGATTTGTTCACGTCTTGCAATTAGTGTCTGTATATCTGCGTATCAGCAAATTTTGAGGCCTGATGATGAATATCTTCGCATTTCTGAAAAACCTGCATGGAGTGCTCTTCAGAAATTACGAACCATCCACCCTTCATTTGCTAAGTATGCCTTCCGATCAGCTTGTGGATTAGAGTCATGTTCTGAGGGCACATCTGTTTCTAATTGGTTATTCAAGAATCAATCAAAGATGCACCCAGTTCTTTCGACACCTTTCAATTCTCTTCCCCACAAAGTGATTGATCTGAGTGTTGGAAGTACAGATTTTCCAAATTTCGACGACTTAATGAGTAATAATCGTTTTACTTTTCTAATTGAGGAGAAAATGAAGGAATCCAACGTTAAAGTTGCTATTGGAAGATATAATGAACCTAGATTATTCTATACTAAACCTGAATTCAAGTATAAGGGAAACGAACGGAGAGAATATCGTACAATTCACCTTGGAATTGATGTTTTCTCTACACCTGATACTCCAATTTTCGCTCCATATCAGGGAGTTGTTCATTCTTTTCAGAACAATGAGTCTATGCTTGATTATGGACCAACAATTATTCTAGAACATCAAATTGAACCAAATATAAAATTTTATACTCTATATGGTCACCTTAATCCAAAATCTTTAACTAAATTAGAGATAGGAGCTAATATCGATAAGGGAACCCAAATTGGATCAATTGGAAACCTGAAGATTAACGGTGGGTGGGCACCGCATCTCCATTTTCAAATTATGGCGGATATTCTGGATTATAGTGGTACTTTTCCTGGTGTGATTTATGAAAAGAATCGCGAAGTGTGGTTAAGCATTTGTCCTGATCCTAATCTGATCTTACAAATACCCCAGAAGTCTTTTCCTCAAGAATTCCTATCGAAATCTGAAATTATTCAAATTCGGAGTGATCACATTGGGAAATCATTGAGTATTTCCTATGATAATCCTTTAAAAATTGTTAGGGGCTATATGCAATATCTTTATGACGAAACAGGTCGAAAATTTCTAGATGCAGTTAATAATGTCCCTCACGTTGGACATTGTCACCCACGAGTAAACAAGGCTCTTCAGAATCAACTCTGGGTTCTTAATACCAATACAAGGTATCTTCATGATAATTTAGTTCGGTATGCAGAAAGGTTATGTACCACTCTACCAGACCCTTTGAGCGTTTGTTTTTTTGTTAGCAGCGGGAGTGAAGCAAACGAATTAGCTCTTCGATTAGCTAAGAATTATACGGAAAAAAAAGATTTTATCGTCCTTGATGGTGCCTACCATGGAAATACTGATGCTTTAATTGATATAAGTCCTTACAAACACAATGGACCTGGTGGTAAAGGCACTCCTGATTACGTTCACAAAGTTGACTTGCCAGATACTTTTCGAGGTAAGTTTCGTGGATTTAATGTTGAGAACGGAGAAAGATACGCACAAGATGTGAGAGATCTGCTCCAGGAATTGAAAACTAACAAACGAACAGTTGCTGCCTTCATCTGTGAATCATTACTAGGTTGCGGTGGACAAATTGTTCTTCCTCCAGGATATTTAAAACACGTCTTCCATCATGTTAGACAGTCAGGAGCTGTTTGTATTATTGATGAAGTACAAGTTGGATTCGGAAGGGTTGGAACACATTTTTGGGGATTTGAAACTCAAGATGTAGTACCAGATATTGTTACTATGGGTAAACCAATTGGAAATGGTCATCCTTTAGCTGCAGTAGTAACTACTCCTGACATAGCCTCGTCATTCTGTAATGGTATGGAATTTTTTAGTACTTTCGGAGGTAATCCAGTTGCATGTGCCGTTGGTATGGCTGTTCTGGATGTCATTGAGGAAGAGAGTCTTCAAGAAAACGCTTTACGAGTAGGTTCATACCTCAAACAGGAATTAGAAAACTTAAAGAATAAATTTCCACTGATTGGGGATGTTAGAGGATTAGGCCTATTTATAGGAGTCGAAATAATTCAAGATCAAGAATTCCTATTACCAGCTCCTGATCACGCTTCTTATATTGTAAATCGGATGAAAGAAAAAGGTATCTTGATAAGTACGGATGGACCAGATCACAACGTTCTCAAGATCAAACCCCCCATGGTTTTTACAAAGGAAAATGCATTTCATTTAGTCACAACCCTAGAAAAGATTTTGTGTGAATCTATTCTAAAGGTTTAGATATGTTTTAACATTTTTTCATTTAACAATCCTTCAAGCAATTTTCGTTTATTGTCAACTACGATATCAAAAATTATAGTTTAAAGAAATTCCTCCGTTTCCTCCGTTTATGTGCAAAACTATAGTAGCCGAACCTTCGTTATACACATTTTGGTAGTGTTGTTTTAATGGTGTTAAATCAAAGGTGATTAAGCGAGTGAAAAAGGCAAGACATGTGTCATTATTCGAATTGTGGCTAAGCAATATCTGGGTTTGAACAGGATACGATTCTGCATATTCTCCTGTGCCAATTAGTAGAAATTCATGATCCTGACATCCTCCTCCATATGAAATATTAAAAATTATTTTATTTTGGATGATTTTAGCGTCATTAATGATAACAGGATCTCTATGAGCATCATCATGAAGATCTTTGTCAATAATAATATCAGAATCACTTGGATATAGTAGATCGTTTAATATAACAGGTCCAATAAAAATTAACCCAGTGATACTTGTCAATATGACCAAACTAATAATTAATTTTGACGAAACAACCATTATAACCTTCTCATCCTTTATTATTCAGATTTAATAATGAATTATAGATTTAAGACGGAATGAATCATCACAAGATTTATCATTATTGGTGTAGCTTCTAACACAATCTAGTGTTCTGGAGGTAACTTCCTTTTAGAATTTTTCACCTATTCAATAACATATGATCATAAATAGCTGTGCTTGATAACATAAGGGCGTCCTTTATGATGGACAGTCTCTAGTAGCATTTGAAGGAAGTCATTGGGAAAAGTAAAGCCTTGAGATAGTATTTCTTCCTTCAGGTAATTCTCAATCCGATTAATTTTATCTAATGTTGGAATTTTCAAAGCATCAGAAAAGAGGGAATAAATTTCTTCACTCATTCCAATTCGTTTTGCATGTTTACTCCATCATTTTAATGATGGTGTCCAGGACTTTTGTAACGAAAACCATAAGTGTATTGCACTTAAAATGGCTCGATACAAATTCAGCTTAGAGTCTGGTTCAAAACCTCTCTTTTTTGTGACTACTGCATAGTACCTCGCGACCACCATTTGGACAAATTTACTTTTCAAGCGTTCTTCTTGTTCATCTTCTGGTTACTTAGATATCTTTTTTTTCCATTCAAACATTTTTCCTTTAGGATCATGACTGAATTTGTCGGACAAAGAAAACCAATTAAGCTTTTCTAGGTCACGACGGGATGAGTCACACATCCCCTATCCGGTAGATCAAAACAAGTAACACTTGAACTGAGCTTAGGGACTACTTGTTTATCAGTAGGTAAACGCTGAAGGATATTAAGAGCAGCATTATGATCGGCGTTCAGACGAAGGCCACAGGCATGGCAATGATACAATCCTCGTGATCTTCGATTCCTTTTATCAATAATTCCACAACTACTACACTTTTGAGATGTGTATGCCTCTGAAACACGAATAACAGTAATATCTACTAATTTAGCTTTATATTCAAGCATATGAAGAAATTTGTGAAAAGGTATTTGAACAAATGATTGGTTAATCCGCTTTCCAAGTTGACAATGCTGTTTCCAAAGACTATTGTAACCGATAACAAGGGTGTTAATATTATTCTCTAAACAGTGGTTAATGATGATTCGCGAGGTTTGATGGAAATAATCGTTTAATTTATTGGTACGGACACGATGCATCCGTTGCATACGATGTGTTGTGTGTTGTTGATTGTGTTTTTTTGCTTGCGACTTATAATGGGCTAATTGCTTATTGTACCATTGATTAATGGTTTTTACCACCCCGCCTTTGACGAGTAAGCCGTCTGACGTAGCTACGAGGTTGGTAAGCCCAAGATCCAGACCAATAGCTCTTGGAGAATGACATTTAAGTGAATTTAAAGACTGTACTTGTGTTTCATACAGCAACTCAACCACAAATCGATCATAAAAAGGTACTAATCGTGCACCATTGCAGGTTTCTGCTGTTATGGGTAGTTTTCCCACTGGAAACGTGGGAAATCCACGAGCCATTAAATTTCGTGCAAATAATATTTTTGTTCCTCGGATGCGTACCCGGGGCCTTGGAAAGTTAAGCATGTGAAGACCATTTTTGGCTTTGTAGCCTGGAAGACGAGGTCGTCCGAGAAATCTGGTTGGTTCCTTTTTTCAAGTTTTGAGCGAGTTGAAATAGCTTCTCCAGATTTGTTCCATCTGACGGAGAACTTGTTGTGGAAGATAGCTATCAGAAATTTCTTTTAATGCTAGATACACTGGTTCATGCTTTAACTGATGATAAAGGGTTGTATATTGTAACCACTTCCCAGTTGCAAAAAATTCTTGTCGTACCTGATATGTGGTACAATTGTACAAGTTTTTGGCCCGTGTACATAAATCCACAAAGATGAGCCTTGATTTCATTTGAATTCTTATTGTCAGTTGTGGTTGTGTCTGTTTTTTCGCTCGCGTTCCCGTTTGAAATAGAAATATTCTTGTATTTAACTCTGTACCAGAGAGAGATCACCGAAAACGAAAATGATCTCCTTTTTTTCGAAATTTAATTTTTGATGTTTGTCTGAAAAATTTGATCATACCCAATGATCAATATCCATTGGTGACTCGTAAACCTGTTGAGCACATTCCTCAGACCAGATAGAAAAATCTATCAATACTTTTTTCGGCTCTATAGATTCATCTATTACAACATATGCTGTTTCTTTGACATCTAACCTATTGTAGTAATCATCGTTAACTAAAACTAAAGCATCCCAATCACTGTCAGATGCACCAAAGCCTGTTGCTCTACTTCCCCAGAGCATTATCCCAAGGACATTTGGATCTTGCTTGTACTCTTCTATTTTATCTTTTACTTGTGGATTTGTAATTAGGTCTAATTCTCGATTTTTGATAGTCTTTTTCATTTATAAACCTGCTCTTAAGTTGTTTCGATGGAAAGAATCTAGACTCTTAATATGTTGTTTATAAAACCTTTAATCACATTTCTGTTAGAAATATGGCAACTCCCTTACTACTTAGTTCTAAAGATTTAGTTTTCCCGATTTTACGTTCAACTAAGTAACCTGTTGCTAAAAGTTGTTTAATGCGCTTTCTTAACGTAGGTCTACTAACATGAAGTTGTTCACCCACTTCAGAGTAGGAGGGATTATTTCCAGTATTATTCTGTTGAAAAATGTATCTTAAGATCTCAAGAAATTCTTCTGAAACCCTTGCCATACTACGTGGTTCGATAGATAGGGTTTCCTTCTCTAATACTGTGATTTCACGCTCTGATAAAGAAGAATCGTCTATAGATAGAAGAATGACTAAATTACTAAAATAGGCTATTTCACTCAGTTGATATATGATTTTAACTGCTCTTTCAAACCCTTCAGTTAAGAATATATATTCTAATCGATCAAGTAAATACACACTCTTTGGAGGTGCTTTTTCCATTTCACTCAGCAATCTTACAATTTTATTTTTACTTGATAAGTGGATAAAATCAAATTTTTCATTCATGGTCACCTGATATACTTTTTCTGGAGTTCTTGAAACAATAGTTCCCTTATATCCAACTTTGATGAGATCTTGCATGACAGTTTGCGATAATTTCGGAGCCTGTTCTTTTACTAGATAAATATTTCCGTCGTGTATCTTGAATTTAAGCAATTGATACTTTAGTTCATCTTCTTTTTGTTTTATAGCTGAGATATCTTCAATCATTGCGAGATAGAAATTCGGTGAACCCTTCTCATCTTTGAGTAGAGAAATTGTAGTACGACCCCAGAACGTGTTACTTGTTTTTTTAATGTAGCGTTTCTCAATTTCATAAGTTGCTAATTCTTCATTGAGCAATTTCTTCGAAATTTCTAAATCGCGTCTGACATAATCTTTCTGAGTAATATCTGGTAATGATAGTTGTCTAAGCTCTTCTTCGGAGTATTCAATCATATCACAAAAGACTTGATTCACTTCATTGAATTGCATGTTTAAGCTGATGATCGCCATTCCGATCGGCGCGTGCTCAAAAATCGATCTGAACTTCTCTTCATTCTTTCGGATCTCCTGTTCCATTTTACTTCGTTCAGTTATATCCGTTGTAATTATCCCTAGTCCATCACTAACTTTGAATACCTTTTGTGAGATAATCATATTACCATAAAGTCTAGGAGGTACAATTTCTTCAGAAAAGAAGGAGTTACCTGTTCTCAGGACTTCTTCATACTGTTCGATATCCTTTGGATTTGAATGAAACTCCTTAATATGTTTTCCAATCAGATCTTTCTTATTAGCATCTCCTAAAAAGGTTTTTATTCCTGTTTTATTGACGTCTATTAGTTTTAAATTCGAATCCCAGACAGAAAAAGAGTCGGTTGCTGCATCCATGAACGATCGAAGACGTTCCTGGTTTTCACGCAATTCTTGTTCTATTTTTCGACTCTTAGTAACATCTCTGACAATTGTGAGAACTTGGACTACTTCCTTCTTGACTGAGTCATAGATTGGCATTTTCCTTGTTTGTGTATATATTAATTCCCCGTCTAGCATAGTTTCTTCTTCTGTCTCCATAGGTTGTTCACTATCAAAAACATAATCATATTCCTGAATAATTTTCTCACCTAAAAAGGGAAAAGCTTCAAAAACTGTTCTTCCAAACAATTCAAGCATATCTATATTCAATACTTTCAACCAAGTTAAAAAGGCCGCATTAACAAGAACTATTTCATAATCTCGGTTTATAACGTGAAGAGGTTCATTAATAGAATCGATTACGGTACGATATTGTAATTCTGATGCTTTTACTATCTCTTCCATCTTTATGCGGTTAGTAATATCTCTAGCTACTCCTAAATAACCTACAGTTTCACCATTTACGATTTGTGGTGTTCCCTTTGCTTCTAAAGTTAAAAATAGACCATTTTTCGTTCTTACACGAGCTGAATATGCAGGAGGGGGCTTTCCACCTGTGGTTTGTTGGAAACCATCAACTACAATAGAAACATCTTCTGGATGAACAATATCTAGAAATTTCTTTCCAATCCATTCTTCTTTCTTCCATCCAGTAACTTCCTCAAATTCTCGTGAAATTGAAGTAATAGAACCATCAAGTGATAATGTAAAAATGATATCGCGGAGATTATCTAATAATGACTGAAAATGTTCAGTCTTTGGTCTTACTATTTCCAAAAGAATTGCTAACTCCCATATTTCAACTGGTTGACAATAATTTCTCCTTAATATAAAAAAATATTGGCGAATTATATCTCATCTTTCTGATTCATGAAGAAGAAGGGAGCTTTACAATATAAGAATTATTCAGGGAGATAAAACCATGGAGAAAATTGGGTTACTAACAACCATGGGAGAGGTTTGGGAATGCGTGCATCTAGTAGGTTTTAGTTTGCCATAATTTTCGATATTTTTTTCCATAAGTTTATATGTAGGATCAGCTCTAGCAAAAGATGGAGTTATGGCGTACCGAAAAAACTTTTTTTCAATATCGTCGTAGCTCCCTCCCTCCCCCCTCTTATACTACTTTTGATAAGTGAATAATACGTAGTTCTATCGATCGATATTTCTGTCTATTATTTTTGAAATTTAGCTATTACCATCAATTATTGGTGGAGCTGTGTCACTAATCAGAGTATTGGTCAAAACAACAATTTAACCTATAGTGATTATTATGAAAGTTGAGTTACTGGGTTATTGAAATTTTGTAGCTTTTACTTTTTTCATAATATTAGGTTTTAATTAATGCGTAGAGATTATCCACTAAATATGTTCAAGAAATAGCATTAAACACATAAGATAGAATTCAAAGCAAGAACGTAATGAAGAGAATGGATAAACACCCGAAAAATATGGAATATTCTGATTTTGAAAGTAGGTAAGACTAAAAAAATGATCGAAGAAAGCAGTCAAACTGGTTCTGAAGAAAAAAAGAAGTATTCGTTTCTTACAGAGCGGTTAAATCCGTTGTGGATGAAAAAATATCGAATATTTGAGATAATTTTAATCATAATCACAATTGGTTCTTCAGTCCTTTTTTTGATAATCTATCTGAACGACTCTCGATTAGGAAATATGGTTTTGTTTTCTCTGATTTTTGTTTTAACCTTCATCTTAGTTGCTAGATACCATCATCTTCAAATCACGATTATCCTAGTCGCCTGCTCTACGGCATTACTGTTAGCAGCTCTATTGTTAGAAAGCTTCGAGTGGAGTGTGATAGT
>JAEOSP010000481.1 GCA_016840305.1 Candidatus Hodarchaeota archaeon | reverse complement strand
TGAGAGTTATGAAAAATACTCCATATACGAATAAATAAGCGAGAGAATTTTTAGATTGAGTTTTAACTGATGATCGGTGCACAGGATTAGCAATAATGATTATTAAAAGTGTTATTGAGCCAACAAGATATCTTAAGCCAGCGAAATACAGAGGTGTTAATTCCTCCAATCCAAATTTAATAATTACCCAAGAACTACTCCATAGAACAGTCACAAATACTGCCTGCAACAAAAATCTGACATATTCGCGAGAAAATGTGATTTCCATTATACAAACCCTTATGTAAGTAATATTTTTGATGGAATACTTTTCATATTAAGGAAAACTCCACAGTCCACCCACAGCAAGGTTTAAGGATATATAGATTTTCCCGTCAATTGACGGATATATAAAAAGAACTGCCACAGCAATGGCAGGACAACTGTTTCCTTGGTTAGCGAGGAGGATAATTCGAGCTGTACGCACCACCTGCTTCGTCGATCATAAGCACAAATCTTTTTAAGGATTCTAATTTCGTTTTTAATGAGCGGGTCAATTCGGAGAACCATTTTGCTCAAAATATGCAGTTATATAATCATATTTCCTCTTGTTACTGATTTCGATATAGCTTGCTTGATAGGTTTTAATTCGTTTTCCAATTATTGACACCTCTCATGGCCCATTTTTTCTCCAGACCCTTGAACCAACAACAACAATTGATAATACAATAATAGTCATGAAGAAAGGGAGAACAGTGATAATTCCATTAGTATAATCATCAGTAATGGTACGGGTATAGGTTATTTGAGTAACTAGACTCCACTCATCAGTTTCGGTGTTATACGAAACCGTAAAGATCTCATGCAAATTATTTCCCTCGCTAACCCGCTGGTTCCAGAATATCCGCCAAGTATCTCCATCCGTTAGTAATTTGACATTAAAAATCGAATCCTCTCCCCAATAAGTTATTGTTTTTGAGGGTGTATTTTCAAATTGGTTTATTTGTGTCCAAGTATTGTTTAAAAGGTCATATGTCCAAAGCTCGATTGATATATTTGTTTGAAAAGCTGTCACAAATTTTGGATTTACTTCAGTATTCTCTAAGAACTTAAATGTCATTTGAAAGCTTTCTTCATAGAGTTTTATCCTATAGGGAAATTGGATAGGGTGTACTGACATGTTTGTAGCTGTCAGATCTGTGATCCCCCAAGATAGTTTAAAATTCTCATCCGTGTGAGAATTCAATAGATACCTATTGAAAATTAAATACTGAGTCGGTTCTCCATATGCTTGACCATATAGATCAGCAAAACCTTCAGTCCATCCTGAAATTTGCCATGGAGACCAAGAACCATTTGATGATAGAATAGTACGTTTAAAATGTAGAGGGGAATACACCATTAGCATGTTATTCGCATAAACAAAGTTCAATGGTCTGTACTTGTAATAGTGCGTATCTCCTTCAACAATGCACGATTTAATAGTCCCGTTTGAGTAAACCTGACTTATATGATAATGCTCCGCGCCTTTATGATTAAGATTGCTGGAGGAGAAGCTCCAGACAAAATATTCAGATCCCATGCTCCTATAATATGAATGAATTCTAAATCCTTGAAGAACTTCATTTGATTGAAGGTGTAGATAATCAAGGATCAGATGTTTATTAAACACTATTTCTGAATCAGTCCATTGATGGTTTTGGCCGTTATAGGCTTTCTTGAGTAGCTCCCCGTTTTTCGTAAAGTAAATACTGAAATTATTTTCATCTGATTCATCTTGAATCATTACAATAGACGTATCACTTGAATAGGTTAGATTCTCAAGATTTACCGGTGTTGACCAACTTCCATCTACCAATTCATACATATGGTAAAAAATGCTATCACCCTGATCATAATCCCACTTTTCATGAAGAAAAAGGAGATGAGTCTGGTTCGAATCGGAACGAAAAGGTCTAGGAGAGTAGGAGGAAAAATCCTTTGAAGCTGATACAGAACTAATCAAATTAAACTGTGAAGATACATTTTGAGAGGGAAGAAAACCTGAGAAGAGAAAAGCTACGGAAAACAGCAAAATAAATATCAGACCCTTAGAAGTTTTCACGAATGATTTCTTTCTTTGTTTAATTTTTCTCATCTCACTTCTGATAGTTTTTTCAACCATACTCCTTTCTGTTGTTGTTCTCCCCTTCCCTTATTAAGAAATATTTTTCTTTGTATTCTTTCCTTTTTAGTCAGATATCTGTCTATGTAAGACATTTCCTCTCATCATCTAGTACTTAGGGTTTCTAATATTATATAGCTAAAGAGTGTCTTTTACAGGAAATTGAGGTGTCATTCCAAGAGTAGTCCTTTATAAGCTCCCAAGTTTTGCTGTACATGTTCGAAAATGGACGTGGGATGTGCTAGTAAAAAGATAATTATTTTCACTAATTTTCGAGATGTCAGAAAACTG
>JAEOSP010000005.1 GCA_016840305.1 Candidatus Hodarchaeota archaeon | reverse complement strand
CGCCTCTAGTTTATGGGTTATCCGGAAGGGTATTGCCCAGCAGCCACGCGATAAGAGATAAGTGCTGAATGCATCTAAGCACGAAACTCACCTCGAAAAGACGAATCCACTTTGCTACCATCAGTTTGACATGGGGACTGGCGACGGTAACCATGAGGTAGTAAACGAGTGCTGGGATAGAAGATCCCGTTGATAGAGCAGCAGTGTACGCGTGGAGGTTTCGACCGACATGTTCAGTGTTTATCACACGCTGCCACTAATCGCACAAGGGCTTTTTCTTTAAGAAAAGTGTGGAAATTTTCAGTTATCTCGTATTTTTAATAAAAAAGCCTTAAGGAGTCAATGAGTAGTGAGTGTTGATTTATTGTAAGCTTCTCTGATCTTATGTCTGAAGGTCTTTCTAGAATTAATTTTTATTTTGAACTAGGATACTATTCCTCGTCCTCATCTCGGAGAATTTTTAATGCTTCTTGATGATGGAAAAGCTATTGTAAACCTTTCCTCTGGTCTATTATACGCTGTACCCGTAGATTCATCGATTCAACCTGAACAACTACGACAAGGAGCTCAAGTTCTTCTTAATAGAAGTAACTTTGCTCTTCTAGAGATTATTCCAAACATTCCCAACTTGTGACCCACTTACCCCATAGCTCAAAGGGTTCCCGCGCTACTCCCATATTTATATGATCACTATCTTGGTTGTTTCGAGATTTCCGAAGCGGTTAGAATCTCAAATTGAGTAGAAAGAATATTTTAAAGAAAAAAAGAGAGAGAAAAAAATGGTTGTTACGGAGCTTACAAGAAGAAATGGTCTTGATTTGGTGATCGGAGCAAAAATTCTTGCCAATGGAGGTGGGGGAAGTGAAAATGAAGCAAATCGACTGATACATAAGAGTTATGATGATGGATTAACATTTCGAATCGTTTCTTTGGACGAATTTAAGGATACTGATCAAATTTGTATAATTGGAATGGTCGGAGGGGGGATAACACAGGAGGAGAAAGCTAGTGTGCAAGGCATGAAAAAAATCTTGGACGATCCAATGGAAGTAGCGGTAAAGTGTTTGGAGGAGTATTTGAATATCCAGTTTAAGGGTTTTGTTGCCACCGAATTAGGACCACTGAATAGTATAATTCCATTAGTAGTGTCTGCACAAATTCCGAAGAAAGTAGGAATAGATGGAGACTGTTGTGGTCGATCAAAACCAAAAATATCAATCAGTGCCACCACAGTAGGTAATATTCCAATTACTCCCTTCAGTATTGCTTCTAGGTATGGAGATAAGCTAATAATAAGTTCTGCGGTGGATGATAACCGGGGAGAACACATTGCTCGAACAATAGCTCGAATAAGTGAGGGATCAATCGGGGTAGCACGCTGTCCCATGAAGATTAGTCAAGCAGCAAGGGTCATTATTCCCAACACGCTAACGCTAGCAATGAAGTTGGGAAAGGCAGTTCGGATAGCGAATGAGAGAAAAGAGGATCCAATTGCAGCAATTAGGGGGGTGGTACCGAATATTCAAGTGGTGCTACATGGGAAGGTTAGAACGTTTTCACGAGTAGAAGAGGGAGGATTTACCTCCGGGGAGTTTACGATTGAAGAAAGTGAATCAAAAAACCAAATGAAAGTTTTTTACCAAAATGAATATTTATTGACTTGGATGAATGGAATACGGTTTATTTCTTGTCCAGATAGTCTACCAATAGTAGATGCAAAGACTGGGTATGGCGTAACTCCATGGGAGGAGGATTTTTATGTTGGAAGAGAAGTACTGGTGCTTACAATGGATGCTCCCCCTATCTGGCAATCAGAACAGGGGTTGAAAATATTCGGCCCACAGGTATTTGAACCATTATGGACAGAATATACTCCTGCACGGGAATTGATGAGTAGTGGACAAAAGAGATGATTCAATAAGGTTTAAACTTCCTCATCTTTGAAAGTACTAAAGAATACGTTTCTCTTCTGATTGATGGTACTTAGTCATTCTCTAGAGCAAAATTTACTGCTGCTTCTGCGTGAAGATAGGTTGTGTCAAAAACAGGAACAGAAACATCATCCTTTTTTATTAACAGCGGAATTTCTGTACATCCTAAAATAATCCCTTGGGCGCCATTTTCTTGTAAATTGGAAATAATCGTTTGATATTTCCCTTTGGACTGTTCATTGATTTTTCCAAAGACTAATTCATTAAATATTATTTCATTAACTATCTTTCTTTCATTCGCTTCGGGAATAACTAACTCCAATTCATACTTTTCAGAAAGTCTCCCCTTATAGAACTCTTTTTCCATCGTATATATTGTCCCTAAGAGTCCAATTTTAGTTATCCCTTCTTTTTTAACCATTGAACCTGTTGAGTCTGCTATATGAATAATGGGAATGTCTATTGTTTCATTAATCGCTTCGTAACAGTTATGCATTGTATTTGTACATATTAAAAGAACATCAGCCCCAGCATTTGAGATTTTTATTGACTCTTCAACCATCATTTCATCTAATTTTTTCCACTCGCTCTCTGTTTGTAATTTTTCAATTGGATTAAAATCCACTGAATTCATTATAATTTTCGCGGAAGAATATCCCCCTAATCGTTCATTGATTAATTGATTGATCACAGTGTAGTAATAAACGGTAGATTCCCATGACATACCCCCTAAAAGACCAATAGTTTTCATATCTGAACAATTATTTTTTCGATTTACACTCATTTAAACCTTGTGAACTTTTATGCAGTAACTTAACAAAATTGTGGATATTTTCAGTCCTCTCGTTTAATTAAAATTAATAGCCTTAAGGAGTCAGTTATTATCCAGAGGAGTCATTTGCTTCTTCAAATCAAGGCGGGCCAACTCTAGCCTATAAACTGTGGCATTTGGATTTAATATCTAGGGAATAAGGGAAAAAGAATCTATCAAAGCTCGAAGTACATAGTCTTTTGAAGGAAAGCTAGGGGATGTTAGCTATGACATCAGTGAATTCAACTCCCCCGCATTACGATGTGGCGGTGGTGGGTGGTGGACCCGCAGGAATTTCTGCTGCTCTTTATACGGCACAAAAGGGTCTTAAAACATGTGTTTTTGAACGAAGAGTGATTGGAGGGACGGTGTGTGATGGAATATACGTGGAAAACATTCCAGGGTTAGTAACACCCCTAGGCAATATTGAATACTCGGATAATTGCCGTAATCAACTAGAGAAAGCTGGTATTACGATTTTAGAATTAGTAGAAGTGGTAGATATCCGAATAAATCCCTATCCATTCCTCATTACCACTCCTGTGTTCCAGAAGGGGGCTATAGTAAAAAAATCGTTTTGTACAGCAAGTGCAGTTATTTTGGCTACAGGTGTCATGCGTCGTGAATTAGCTATGCCAGGAGCACAGGAGTTATATGCCAAGGGAGTCTCCAATAGTAGTACCTGTGATGGACCTCTCTATAGAAATAAACGAGTTGCAGTGATTGGAGGGGGAAATTCCGCTATGACCGACATTCTTTATCTCCTTGATTTTATCCGTCATATTTATTTGATTCATCGACAGGATCGTTTAAGTGCAGATCTACATTTCCAAACGGAAGTTTTAGATCATCCACAGGTAGAAATTCTTCGGAATACTGAAGTGACTCAAATTCATGGTGACGAAATAGTGGGAGTAAGAAAGGTAAGTATCAGGAATACGCTGACAAATGAGGAGGATTCTTTGCGTGTGTCTGCGGTCTTTGGAGCCATAGGTACGATTCCACAAATTGACCTGGCCGAGAAAATGGGTGTTGAGCTGACTCCCGAGAGGTTTATTAAAGTAGATAGCCAGCAACGGACGAATATTCCACGAGTTTATGCAGCAGGTGATACTACTTCTGGATCTGGTCATATCTTAGTTACTATGGGTGAAGGAGTCCGCGCTGCTATGTCTACTCATCACGATCTAGTGAACCTGTAAACGTAGCGAATCTATGACGATGACACTTTTCGATGCAGTGATCTAATCTATTTCATGGATTCAGACCCATATTGATATAAATGAGATTTATCATGTTACAAAGGGATTTAATCGTGGTTATATTCACCAGCAATCTCATTATCATCCTGTTTCCCCTCCCACGGAAAGAGTTTTTGTTGTCCCTCTGGTTAATCTTATTCGCTTAGCTGATGGATTAGAAACCATTTAGTTGAACTGCACCCAAATTTTCAGTCCTCTCGTATTATTAATTGTTTATTAAAAAAAAGCCTTTAGGAGACAGTTATTGTTAAATAATAGAGTGGATGTTGATTTAGAGCAATATTTCTGATCTTATGTCTGAAGATCTTTCTAGCAAATATATTTTTCTCAAAATTAGTTTTTACTTCTCTCTTGGGATTCAATATGGTGATATTCGAATAGAATTTACTGTTAAGAACATCTTTGTTTTTATTGTGAAGGATTCTGGAATGCAGGTTTTTAAAAGGAGAAATTCTCTTCATTACTCAAAATTAAATTCAAAGT
>JAEOSP010000480.1 GCA_016840305.1 Candidatus Hodarchaeota archaeon | reverse complement strand
GTCAATCTCTGATGTAGGATCTTCTAATCCTCGGTATCGTCTACTATCATAGCTTTGAAGGATGAAGGGATATCTTTGGACAATATTATTGGCTGGCATCCATTCTTGAAAAATGTACGTCCCTTGTTTTTGTTTTTTATCCATTTGGGTAGTATATACAAGATAATCTGTTGAAGGAAGAGATTTGGAAAAAAACTCTAATGGAGCTCCATCTCCCTTTATTACTTCAATGGCCACCATTACATAGTATTCTTTTGTTTGGTGATAATCTTCAGGTTCCAAATGGAGTTCATATCCAATTGTCGCATTGGATGACAATCTCTGAAGGAGTGACGAGTACTCTTTGGATAATTTCATAAATCGAGACCATAGCTTTCCGATTTCATTATCATAAGACCATTCATTAGCTTGTAAGAAAGGATTCCCGAAATAAATGGAACCCAGAAGTTTGAATTGCTTACTCTTGAGAATTTTTGGCTCTTGCACAGATTTCTTTCTCCTAAACTCTTTGGTACCCGTTTTATTATTCTCAATTATAAAGATTCCTATTTTACTAGGAATGAGTATTACCAAATTAGGCATAGTTATAAGGAAAAATGCGAAAAAAAAACTGGTGAACAAATATGTCAAAAACCAAATATGAATTGAGACCAATAGGTCAGGTTCGGGTAGAGGGCGAGGATCCATATCAAGCGGACTATTATGTTGATATAGCAAAACGTTTTCGGAAAGGACTAAAGGAATTAGATAAGTTCAGTCATGTATATGTTATCTGGTGGGCACATAAGAATGATACTGAAAAACTAAGGAATCTTCCTTCTTGGACAATCACTCCTCCTTATGGGGATAATCCTCCAGAAACAGGAATTTTTGCTACACGGGCAGAATATAGACCTAATCCTATAGGACTAACCGTGGCTAAAATCGATTCAGTCGATGTTGAAAAAGGGCTTCTAAAAGTAGATGGGTTGGATGCTTTTGATGGAACACCTGTTCTTGATTTGAAGGCATATTTTCCAATTTCTGATCGAATCAGAGATTGTCATATAGGATATTGGCTGAAAGGATGGCCTGAATGGCAAGAAGATGGAGCTGCATGGTGGGCTGAGCAAAACTTTTTTGATGAGTAGAGTGTTTATTTGAAATATGTAGGAGCTATTTTACATTGTCTTATGAAATAATTGATGTTAACATGGAAAATCTAGAAAATATTGGCCTTTTTTGCAAACAATCACAGAAAAAAGAGGAAGGGTATCAAAACAAAATCAAATGGATTAAGAATAGATTCGCCGAAGGATTGAAATACAAAATATTGAAGGTGGAAGAAAGAAATAAGTACTCCTACAGAGGATTTATTGAATATATACCAAGTGAATATAATTGGCGGGGGATCAAAGCAGATAATTTCATGGTCATTCATTGCATATGGATTGTAGGGCAACATAAGAAAAAAGGATATGCTAGTGAAATGATCCAGATAGCATTAGATGACGCTAAAGCATTAAGTATGAACGGAGTGGTAGGGATGAGCACAGAAAAAGGAGGGTGGCTACCACGAAAATCGCTATACGAAAAATTGAACTTTGAGCAGGTAGACGAATACGGGGACAATATTGGGTTATATGCAAAAGCTTTCTCCAAATCACCCCCTAAACCAGAGTTTTATCCCATTACTGAAGCGGGTAAGCAAGAACACAGAGATGGGATAATAATATTGTATACTCATCAGTGTCCGTATATCCCCGCACTAATAGATGATGTTGAACAATTTGCAAAGAACAATGGGTTACCTTTTCAAGCCAAGATAATTAATTCTGCCTCTGAAGCACAGCAAAATGCAATTCATCCTTATGGAACCTACTGCATTCTTTGCAATGGTGAATTACTCTCCTATAAACCTGGTATGCGAAAAAAGACCTTAGAAAAGTTACAGGCAAAAATCTAAGGAACAGGTAAGAAATCCTAGTCTCTGACCCTAATGATCGGTTCATATTTAGGTCGAATTGATAGTTTTTTCTAAGGAATAAATCTTAAGAAAAAAGATAACCAATAGCAGTGTCCCAAAGAATGTTATTGTTAGAATCACTGAATATCCAAAATTCGCGAAAATCAATCCTCCTAAGGCGGCAGTTGGAACCCATCCTATTCGTTGAACAAAAGATAAGATACCAAAATTAGTGCTTGCCTTATCCTCTTCGATAGTCACAAAACTTAAAGTAACAGACGGTCTCCAGAATGCAACACTTAAACCTAGCGAAGCATGAGCTAGAAGGATTAAAATATAGAATTCACTAGGGTTATTAATTGCTAAGAAAAAGAAAAATACCCAAGTCAATCCCGAGGCTTCTCCTACGATGAGACCAAATATTTTCCCAAATTTATCTACGAGAATACCAATCGGATACTGTAGGATAACTGTTATAATCATCTGGACAAACAGTATTAGACCAAGATAGTTTGATTCCACTCCAAATAGAATTATGACAACGCTGTTCTCAATAGACATAGGTAAACCCCAGATTAATGAATCAAAAAAGAAGACTAATGCAATCCACTTAGCTAAGGGGTTTTTAAACAATTCTCTAATAGGGAAATGAACAGTTGTTTCCTTAGGGAGTATATCATTAAGAGAAAAAACATTTACAAAAACTGAAGTCATCAATATTATACAGCTTGCTTGAAGTAATGGAATAATCCATTGATCACCTAATTGTTGAATAATGAGGGATGCAAATATTCCACTTATAGATAAAGAATTGTAAACTAAGGAATAGGATAAACCTCGATTGAATCTGGCTGTTTCATGAATTATTCCCTGAAGAGGAGGATCGTAAATTCCAATACCAATGTTGTAGAGTAATATCCCAATAAAAGCGAAAAAAATTGAATTTGTTAGAAATGCTAAACTCGCTAATCCAATTAAACTAATGAACTGTCCTAGAACAATGAAATTTTTTCTCCCCCATTTCTCTGCGTAAAAACTGAAGAGTAAGGGAATCACCGCTGTAAGGCTTCCTAAACTTAAGATTAAACCAACAATTTCGACAGATTCAGGATTTGTTCCGTAAAAGGATAATAAATAGGGTTGGATCTGGATGGTATATGTAAAATTGACAAAACCCCATAAGAAATGGGTAATAATCAAAGTAAGAATGTTACGGTGAATTTGCATTGAAATATTTCCATTGAAGAACCTAAATAATATTTCTACATGAAGTGGTCGATTTCACGTGCAAACAACTCGAATTTACTAAACTTTTGATTGATCCACCCAATGATGAAAGTGCAAATGAACTCTGGTATACATATGAGTTCATTTTAATATTCAATAGGCTTCAGAGCAGACTTCAGGTTATTGCTCCTGACAAGTAGGACAAAAATAAATTTGTCCTCCTCCAAAACTCATTTTTTCAATTCCCGTTCCGCATTCAGAGCAATTTTTTCCCTTCATATTTGGCCCCATCTTGGGTAGGTATTTCCCTGCTTTAGCATGCAAATCAATGAATAAATTTTTTCCTCCTAGTTCTGTTCGTTCAAGAATTAAAGCATTGATGGCTTCAAATAGTGCCTTTTTTTCCTCCATATTTAGTTCTGACCCTTTCTTTTTCGGGAAAAGCTTAGCACGATAAATAATATCTTGAAAGGCACTGTTCGATATACCTACTAGAATGGAATCCTTTCCAACAAGTATTCCTTTTAAATTCCTATTAAGAGTGCTAATCTTTGGAGAAAAACGTTTAAATATGAATTCATCTTCAATTGGTGATATAGCATTCAAAAAATCCCTTTTATACATGTAAGAATTAGCTAATTCATTATTCTTGAGCGCAAGAATACAACCCATACTTTTTATTCTCACAGTTAAAAATGTACTATCAGTAAATTGAATTTTCAGATGATATTTTGAAGATACGCCCTTATCATCTCTATTGTATAAAACCTCACCCCCATATTCTGGGGCTATTAGGAGGTTCATGTTATTATCTAATTCAACACGAATCGTATTTCCTCTCGCTATCACTGCAGTAATTTTTCCATGTAATAATTGATCAAAGTCTTTGATATTTTTATTTAGAAAACCTACCTTCTGCATTCTATCGTAATTCTGCAAATGATAGGATTCTAGTTTTTTTCCTATTAAAACCTCTTTCATCTGTTTGGCCAGAATTGATGCCTCAACTATCTCTATACTCATTTTCTCTCATTATCCTTGATACCTTATCATTCTATCTCTAATTGAAAGTAAGGTATTTTCTCCTCAATCAATAACTTAATTATTTTGAACCGTCTGTATGAAATCCCCTATTTCAGCCAAAGCACGATTTGCTTCTGGAATGTAGGGTGCAAACATATGAAACACGTGAAACATATGAGGCCATACCACATCAGTTACATTTACTCCTACAGATCTTGCTTTTGCTGCAAACTGCAGTGTATCATCTAGAAGTATTTCCTGATCTCCAACATGCATTAACAATTTTGGTAACCCTTCTAGATCTGCGTGGAATGGGGAAATATACGGATTTTTTGGATCGTAAGTAGTATAATAAGCCTTGGTAATAGGATTTGAATCACCATTCCTAATCATCTTTGAGAAAAAAACGTCTTGATGTGCGCGAGTACCATAAGATGAGTCCTCTTTTTTCCCAATCTCACCAGATAGATCAGTTGCAGGAGAAATTACCACCGCTCCTCCTGGTATAGGATCACCATCATCTCGTAACTTAATTAACGTTGCTAACGTCAAATTTCCTCCCGCTGAATCCCCAGCTATTACTATCTTCTTTGAATCATATCCTTGCTTCAATAACCACCTGTAGGCTGTGACACAATCGTCAAAACCGGCAGGAAAGGGGTGTTCTGGGGCCAAACGATAATCCACAGTAAGAGCAGTTGATTTACTAAAGTAAGCTAATCTAGACACCATTGATCTATAAGTTATAAGAGAACCCATAAACCACGCTCCACCATGTAAGTACAGAATTACTCGATCTTGTGGAACTTTTATTGGTGATAGCCATTCACAACCAATACCATCTACATTAATAGACTTTACATTGACTTTTTTGTGTTTTCTTAAAAATCTGATCGGTTTTCCATATTTCTTCCTTGTTTCGATCAAATCAATGGATTGAGTACCAAATATATTCATCCGTCTTAGAAAAAATTTGAATAGATTGCTCCTTAAACTAGGCACATTTATGACAACCTTAATTTTTTAACCGATATTCTTTCAATTCCTTTTTTTCTAGGGTTTTATCATAATTTAAATTTCTTTCATTGATATCATTTACAGTGATAAACTTTATATAGTCAAAACAGGTGAATATCGAGGGATAGCCCCTACTGGAAAGATAATTGTCATGGAGGCTGTTCCCCACTATCGTATAGTCGACGAGAAGATAGTAGAAGGATGGTCGGTCTGGAATCCATTGGATTATTTCAGACAATTAGGTGTTATCGAATACAAAGGATTTCCAGATGAAATCAAGCGACCGCTTTGATGTACACAATAGAACAATGGTAAGATATTCTCTTTTTTTTTCTGGATTATCTCAAATCCTACAGGAAAAAAAGAGAGAGGAAAATCATCTAAGAATTTCATCAGTTTCTGGTTTAGATAATATCCAGAAAGCTCCAATAGCATATGCTGTCCCAATTGGAACATTCAATAAGCTAAATACTGCTGAAATATACGTAAATATTTTTCCAGATTTTTTTTGTTGTAGGAGGAGAGTACCACCTATAATATCAATAATTGAACTAATCCCAATTAATATCAAAATTATCCATATTATAGCAAAAAGTGAATTTAGATTAATGGATATATTACTAGGAATCTCAGCTCCAACACTTTGAAAGAACTCAGGTGATAGGAAAAGACTTAGCACCATTGCACCTATCGTAATACCAAATAATGTCACAATACCAAAAGCTAATTCAATCATTCCTAGCAATCTTATGTAACTTTTAGTTTGCTCAATAACATACAATGGAGAGTCTGCTTTTGAATAAGACTGGTATACTTGTTTAGCTATACCGTATTTTGCTCCACAAGAAGAACAATACTGATCATCTTGATGGGTTACTGTTCCACAATTTCCACAAGTTTTTGTCATGGTATTTTCTACCGAATAAGCTACAAAATAAGAATTATTTAAAGTCATAGAAGACGGAAACTAATGATTCTTTTATCCAGATATAATTGAAAATTATTCTCTAAAAAATTACTAGGGAATCAATGATTAAATCTAATTCATTGAACTAGTTGATCATCAATAATTTCTACTTGGAATAGTTAAGCGTCAGTCCAAAGTTCACAAATTCTTTGCAGATTGCAAATTAGAAAGCTAGTACTTGCACATTTTTCATCCAAGAAGTAGAAAAAGAAAAGGAGATTGAATATTACAAACTATCACAAGTTAACCTATATTTCCCGCAACTAAGACACTGAAATAAATATCCTTGAGAATTTCCAGCTTGATATAGAAATTTCTGAAATTCATCAGGAGTTAATCCCAATTTCGTTCTCAGCTGTTTAATATCATCCTTCAATTCATTCTTAAGCTCAGAAATCTCCTCCCAACCCACATATCCTAGAAAAGAACAAAAATCCCCACAATGGCTTAACCAATATTCCTGCTGCCATCCATTATAACCAGGCGTTCTATGGATCAGCTCGTCAAGGTCATTATCCCTTAGAACATCATTTTCAACCGATTGACTGTCATGAAACGTTCCATTATACTTCTTAGCAGCACTTCCATCTTTTATGCACCATGGACAGATATTTTTTACCTCTTTTTCGGAATAAAAGGGCCCTACATAGATAATTTCGGTTTGCTGTTGACAGATAGGACATCTTCCTTTTTTTTCCTCAAGCATCCCTGTTCGTAATGGTTCAGGATGATATTTGAAATATGGTAGCTTTTTGATTTTTCCCATTGTTCATTCACAATATTGTTAATTACTGACTTGATGATCTTATAATTAGTTTCTCTGAATAATAAGGAAAGTTACATTCTTATCTTTGTCTTTGAGAAAACAGATTTAGAAGTGCTGGGTATAGAAATTCATAGGATTATTAAAATTTCTCTTATTATGTTACAAAAGAACAAGCTCCTATATTCGAGGATTAAATCGAAATAAGACTCCTTGAAGTAGATCCCTCAATTCTTTGTGATATTATCAGGTTAAAGGGAATTGAATTACGAGGAAAAAGAGAAGACTGAAACCTATTACAGAAACAACATAATTAATAAGGTCTTTTTTTATAAAAGGTAAAAATGAAGGAGTTTCACGTTTATAATTAGTATAATCAGACCCAAAAATACTTGTTAAGTGTTTTTCTTCAACAAATGCTAGAATGAAGTAAAGTATCATTTCTATATACCATAAACCGATAGTTAGTTCTGCGGAAATCCAGCTCATACCAAAAGTGTGTGTAATATAATAATAGCTCCATCCAGTAAATCCTATTGTCAATAGGATAAATCCAGTATACTGTGGATGTCTAATGAATCGATAAAGGCCAGATGTTACTAGTCCTCGTCTTTTTTTAATCCCAAGATAGATAATCGAAAAAATTGTGAGTATTAAACCCAATATTATTACGTACTTACCTAAAACTATTTCATCTGTTGAAAGAAGGCCTTGAAAAATATCAGTTATCCGTGCAGGGATATTAACGAATAAAGCTCCCAGAAATAGAAATACTGGGGCTGCCATAAGAGGAACCCAGATCCAAATGCCAGGTAATTGTTGTAATAATAATATTAAATAACCAGATATTCCTGTTAGTATCGAAACTATTTTGTCTTTGCCTTCCACTACGTTTCCACTCGTTTTTACTTTATTTACCATGCTAGAAAGTTGATCTATTAGCCTTCGTTTTAGAACGCGTTGTACTATATTTTGGTACATTCATATTACACTTCGTTCAGTTGGAGGAAGATAATGTATCATTTTAATTTTAAAAATAAATTTCAACGCGTATTACCATGAAAGAAAAATTTTCCATTTATCATCTGTTTTAAATATTCTCACTGGATCAGTGATTAATATGGAGATAAACGGTTATCAATTTAAGCAGTTCAAATCATTTCTTTTAGAAAAGAATGTACCAGAAAATGAGATATTTAGCTTAGTTGAGGCTGTAAATGGATTTATTCAGGTTCTTGAGGAAAAGAATGAGACCATTAATTCCTTTTCTTACGGAGATTTGATCGAATACAAATTCAGTCATGAAACGGTATTATATTTTTTTATTGTCCTTGGCTAAGGGGGGCAATAAAGGATGGAACAGAAAAGAATATTTCTCCAAATTTCAAGAATATGTTCGAGATCATCATTAAATTTTATTGATATCAATTTTTTCAGGCTCATGAAGGATTCTTCCTTCCATTCCACCTGCAACGGTAACTATTTGGCCAGAAATATGTCCTGCTAACTTATCAGAGGATAGAAAAACAATAGTATTCGCGATATCAACTGGATGAGCAAGTTTTCTAAGGGGCATAGTCTGAAGAACAGATTTTATTCCATGTTTGTCCCCCATAAATTTATCAGTCATTGGTGTAACGGTCCAGCCTGGAGCCACTAAATTCACCCGTCCGCGGTAAGCTAAATGTACTATTTCATTTTTTAAAGAATATAATAGACCTTGCAATCCAAACTTGGAAACAGAGTAATCAACATGGCCTGCTTCTCCAAAAATTCCTGCAGTTGAACCAATGTATGTGATACTTGCATTCTCTCCTGGATATTGTTCTAAGTTTTTTAGAAAATGTTTACTACAAAAAAAAGCAGCATTCAGATTAATTTCAATTGTTCTTCTCCATTGATTTACCTTCATTTTATGAGCAGGTATATAATCCTCTGGCCATATTCCATGGTTGACAATAAGAATATCAATTCTGCCATAATTTTCTATAGCTCCTTGATAGAAATCCAATACTGATTGTTCAGATGACAAATCAGCTTGGAAGAATGAAAATTTACCTTTTAGTTTTGACTGAAGTTCTTGAACCGTTTTCGTATTTTTATGGTAGTGAAGGGAAAGATTAGCT
>JAEOSP010000479.1 GCA_016840305.1 Candidatus Hodarchaeota archaeon | reverse complement strand
ATTCCATCAAATCCTAATCTTTCTGCTGCTTGCTCTATTAATCGATTGTAATCTACATCTGCTGAATATTTGCTGTCTGGCTTCCAATTTTTAATAGCTTTTTTATCTTTTTTACTCCAGGCTCTTTTCATTGCATTAGCTTTTAAAACTTTTACAACTTCTGGCTTACTTACATCAGCTATTTGAGCATCCTTTTTAAAAGTAAGTTCTTGCACTGTTTCCGGAGATTGATCGAGAGCACCTTCAATAATAGCGTTATTGTCAGAAATAGCAACATGCGTTGAATGACCTTCTATATCTCCTAATCGTTTTACCTTTCGAGGTATATCTGTGCCAGGTAATGTTTCTGTTTTTGCAGCTTTTACTTGAACTTCTCTATCAGCAACCTCCTTCTGCAGTGCAGCGAACTCTTCTGTTACTGGTTCTTCAATTAATACTTCTTCTTCACCGATATAGCCATCTTTTTCTTGCCTTTCGGTGATTTCTTGACGGACATCTTCATCGATTTGTTCTTGCCCTTCATCTTGCATGATTTTTTCATCTTCTTGAATTTTAGGTTCAACTTCTATTTCAGCCTCTACAGTCGTTTTAGGAGCTGTTGTAGGCACTTTCTCTTCTGTTGTTACTTCTGCTTCCATAGGACCTTCTTCTGCCCTGGATTCTTGCATTTTCTTTGTTTCTTCAGGAGTCAATGGTTCCTCAATGATTGCCTGGGACTGATCCATGCTATTTACATAAAGCTTATTGGAATAATAATTTAATATATTCTTAAAATCTTCTCGACTTGCCCCATCAATATTCTTTTGTTGCAAATACAAATCCATTTGGGCAGCATTATTATCTCCATTATCACCCTTAAGGATCTTATCAATTTCAAGTATTGTTTCTGGTTTAAGATTTTTTGCAGCATTTTTAAGATTTCGTTTAGCAACTAATCGTTGATCAAAAGCCTGTCTAAATGCCATATCTGTACCTAATCTCGTTCCTCCAATAACAGCTACTGTTCCTAGAATAGCAAGCATCTGTTTATTATCCCATACTTCTGATAGTTTTCTGTCGCCAGTAACGGCAGCATGTCCATAAGCTTCTATAATCTCTTCTGAAGTTTCAGCAAACATATTCTGAACTCCTGCTTGTTCAAACATCTTTTTTCCCATTCGAGCCATTTTCGTGTTAGCTCCAGGTATAGTTGGTAGTTTTTTAGCGATATTCTCGGATAATCTTGCAATTTTTACTCCAGGTACAGTATTGGTAAGAAATGATTTCTTAAATTTTCCTGCAGTCTTAGAAATAGGTCCACCTAATGCTTCCACTGAAGCTGATAAATAAGTAGTAGCTAATGATTTTCCAAATGCTGTTTGAAAATCTTCTTCTCCTTCTCTTACTATTTTTTCTCCTTCTGGTGTTTGTTTTAGAGTTAAGTCCCCTATCATCCTGGTTGGAGTTGTTGGTAATAACTCGCTTGTTAAAAGAGGAACCCTAACTGCTGCTCCTACAGCGCCACTAATTAATGGTTTTGACTTCATTAAGGCTTTCGCTGCAATCGTTTTTTTACCTTTCTTTTTTAATTGGTCCTTAATTATTTTTGTAATAGATCTCTTAACACCTGCTTTTGCTGCTGTAGAAAAACCTCCTGACGCTGCAAACTCAACCATAAATGGAATTGTAGCCGCTGCTCCTGATCCTATCATTGAAGAAATTGACTGTTCGTTTGTAGCCATTAACTGATCGTTCAATGCATAAGCTTCTAAAGCTATATTTTCTTCTTCCGTTCTTTCAGCTTCTGGTTTTTCTATTATCTTAAGAATATCATATCCTCTAAATGCTTCATTGAAACCAAATGAAATAAAATCTTTACCATATTGAGAATTGAAAAGAGCATCCAGTACTCCAGCATCTTTAGTATCGTAATACTTTTTTGCTTTTATAACCAATTCTTTAGCATCGGCCAATGCATTTGTTTTTGCTTCAGATTCTTTTACTAAGGCATGTAGGGCTTTGGATTCCTGAGAAACTTGCTTAAAATCTTCCTTGTAAGAAGGGTCTTGTTTTGATAGGTCATATAAACCTTTAGTGTCAGATAGGTTTTGTGCTAACTGTGCTCTGTTATATTCAAGTTCGTCATAAGCTTCTTTGGATTTATCATCAATTTCCTTAGAAAGTAAATCTACTCTTTGAGCTGTTTGTTTGGCAAATTCTTCATCGGCCTTTTCCATTAAAGCTCTACGTTCGTCTTTAGTAGCTTCATGCCATTCTACAGTATCCTGAACCTTGTCTTGAAATTCTTGTACACTAAGAGGTATATCAGGTTTAGCTTCTTTAGGAGTTTCTTCTAATGTAGCTGTTTCCTGTAAAGATAAAGGTGGTATTTGATCTCCTTCTAACTCTGCAGTCTTTATCAATTCATTTTCTGAAGGTAATGTAGAAGTCGATTCCACTTCTGTAGAATCCAATTCTTTTCCAGAAACTGTCTCGTCTTTTTTTTTTACAGTTTCAGTCAAATAAGAATCAGGATCAAAACCCTGTTCATCGATAGCTTCTTCAGCTACATATTTATCCGGATCAAATTCTGGCATGTCTATTCAATTAATCCCTTGTCTAGTAATTTTTCATATATTTTATAAGCTTGAGGATGGTCAGGATTACTTTCTAACCAATCTACCGCTTGTTTGTCAGCTTCACTATCAGATCTCCAAATAGCTATGCGTTTTTTAGAAAACTCAGGCACTTGCTTAATTTCTACTTCAGGCTCTTTTTCTTTAAACTTAATATCTTCCCAACCCTCAAGTTCTAAGCCTCCTTTTGGATAACGTTTTAAAGCTCTATCAATCTCATCGTATAATCCTTCAAGTGGTTTTTCGATAAACTGAGTATCACCATATTCAGGCTTATATACAATTTTAGCAAAGGTGTCTCCGTTCTCGTCTTCACGTATTTCCTGTATAACACCTGAAAGTGGTTCTCCGTCAATATCTGTTTTAATCCTTATAGGAGTAGTCCCAAGCTTCCATGTCCCATTATCTTTTTCTATGAATTCAGGTCCATCACCAGATCCACTTCTTCCCTTTTTTGTTATTGGAGCTGTAACTTTACCTTTCAATCTCCTTTCTTCATATCCGGATGTTAGATCTGCTTTATTGTAAGCATAATACGCTGTCATAGGATTAGCAACTTTACCTACGAAATCTGCTATAGCCTGGTCACGTTCATTATCGTTCAGCATTTTACCTATATTATATTCATATAGATCCTGATCTTTACTACTGGAAAGCATTCCAAACAATGTGTTTTGTCTTTCTTCGAGAGATCCATATTGTTTTGTTTCGTACTTCTCAGTATATTTTTTACCATTACGATTAACTGTAATATTTTCAGTGCTTATAGTCGGTTTTAATTCAGCTTTAATTGCATCCTTCCCACCTTTCTGAACATAGAAATCCATATCGAAATCCTTATAATCAGTGAACGGTTGTCCAGTTGGTGATTGATCTACTTCGGCAATAAACTTAGCTAATCCATCTGTATCATATTGTCCTTCTGCATCTGGTTTTAATAATTGAAGATATTCTCCGATTTTTTCTCTATTAACTTTAATGGCACTTGGTCTTGATGCTGCAAGCTTCTCTCCATTGCCTATCTGAGAAGATATAACATTATGTAATTCAGCTTCCCTTTTAAAAGAATCCAGTTCATCGTCTAATTGAATTCGTTGCTCCGGAGAAAGCTTTCCATATCCTAAGAAATTTTTATTTTCTTCGAACATACGTACACCATCTTGTTTGATTTGACCGTATTTATTGGCAAGCATGTTTCGTGCTTCTTTCGCAGCATTCTTATTCAGATCATAATCAAATATGCTTTGAAATTGTTTCTCTCTCTGGCGACCTCGCTCCCCCATTATTTCTAATGCCTGAGTAGCCTGACCAAAACCACGCTCAATAGCCCTAGCTCTATTCTCTGAAGCTCGCTGATCTGCTCTAGCTTTTTCCTTAGAAGCATCTATTAATGGCTGAAAATTAACTAATGATGGCATGTCGTTTATTTTTGTGTTTCAGTACTTTTATTTGAATTTTTCATCTGTGATCTTTGATTTATATATTGTAAAGCTGTATTTGCAGCACTGGTAGCAAAAGCTTGATTTGCTTGTTCCATGTTTCCACGTGCTTGCATTGACTCCATTTGCTGCCCTGTAAATTGTCCAATCTTATAATTTAAAGCTGTTAGATGTTTATCAAGACCTGATTCAAATTCTTTGCCTTGTTCAGAAATCACTCCTGAAAGTCCAGAACCTACTAATTGAGCACCTGCAGCTTTCATTGCTCCTTGGTTTATCTTCGCATTCATTAAATCATTCTCTGCCTGGAAACGATAAGCAGTTTGCTTCCTGTTTAAGTTTCGTAATTCTCCCTGCTCCATTGCTCCGGATTGAGCTATAGATCCTAATGTGTTTTCACCACCAGATTCTTGAATAGCTTGAAGTCTTGCTGCAGAATTCTCTTTAATATTTTCTCTCTGCATTTGTGCATCTCGCGCTTCAGGTCTGGATGCTCTCTCTCCTGCTATATCAGTTATTTCTTGCCCAATGCCAGATAATTCTTGACTTGTATCTTGCATAGCAGCAAGCTTTTCTTGTGCTAAAGGACTTGCTTCATAGGTTGGTAGATCTCCTATTTGTTGTTCAATGGCTCTATATTTTCCTCCCCACTTTGCATTCTCAGCTTCCAATCTTTCTCTGTATTTTTTACTAAATAAACCGGATGCTGCCCCACCAGTTAAAGCAATAGCAGCTTTCTCATAACCTTTTAAATTTTTATTACGAAGAACATCAGTTGGGCTAAATAAACCACCTAAAGTAAAGTTTCTCTCAACCTTACCAGGATCATAAAACTTTCCAGTTTCAGGATTCCAAGAACCTGCCCCTTCTGTTCTATTCCTTAGAGCATTGCCGTATTGACCTACTCCCTGAGCTAAACCTGATATTAATCCTACTGCTGCCATTTTATTTTCTTATTTTAAAATAAACCCATAAACTTTTTATTAGAGTTTTCAGCTATTGAAGCTTGTCTCTCCATTGCTAATTCACTAATATTATATTGCAATCCAGTTTGAGCTTTATTCATTTTCGATTGCCATACTTTATCTTTTTCAGAAATCATTCCTTCAAGAGCTTGTCCTTCCATTCCGGCTGCTTGAGTTCGTAAACCTGCTTCAGTTTGTAAGGCTCCCATTAAAGCTGATTGAGACTGATCCTTATATTGCATATTGGATTGAATCAAATCTTCATACGCTCTTTCTTCTCCCAATCCTACCTGAGCTGCAGCTCCAAGAGCACCAGATCCACCCATTTGCTGAATGGCTTGTACCTGTCTTGCTGTAGCTCCTTCTATATCTCTCCTGGATTGTCCCGTTCCTGGAGCTTCAAACATTCCTGCTCTCATCCTTGCTACATCCGTTTGTTCTTCTGCTCCGGATACCATCTCAGATCCTGTCTGCTGAAGCAATTCCATTCGTTGTTTAGCTTCATCGGAGATCTGATATTCAGGCATATTTTCTATACCTTGTTTTATTTTATCACTCTGACTTTTAAAATAAGCTTCTTCTGCTGCTGCTGCTTCTTCCTTTTTTGTGCGAGATCCATGTAAAGGATCAAGCCCAAATCCTACTGCTTGATTTGTCTTATCCGCAGCCCATTGAGCAGGTTGTTTTAAAGCACCTGGTGTTTGATCTACTGCCCAATTAGTCGTTTGTTTTACGAAATCTCTTAATCCCATAGTAATATTATTTACTAATCGTACTGTTAATAATTACTGATTCTAATAATGTTTTTATAGTTTCAGAAGTCTTTAATTTCACTGTTATTTCCTTGCCTCTTAAATGTCTTCCGTTAAGAAGATTGTCTCTGGTAGGAGTAAGGCCACCATTTAAACTGTCTCGTAGAAAATCTGCTCTATAGATTCCTTCTTGTTTTCTAAACCTTCCAGCTACTAATCTACTTTGCATAGTAATCGGCCTTTCAATTTTTATTGAATCATCATCCGGACAAGCCCATTGATTTAAACTATTTATTTCAATAGAGTTAAAGACCTTATTGAAAATAGCTTGTTCCGTACCATGTAACCAAACTTCAGAATGGTATTGATCACCGTAGAAATTATTTCGGACCGGGTTTACGTTGTGTTCGTATAATGCTCCTGCTCTGAAACTTAAAAGTTGATCTCCAGATATTTTTCCATAATATTCCGGTAAAAAGGAATAGAATGATATCCATTTATTCGAAGGTTCATGAAAGCCTACAGTCTCATTTATTGATGCTCCTAACGTACTGAGATCAATAAACGTTATCATATACAACTCAAGATCTTCATCCCATCCACCAAAAACATTTACAGTTCCTGAATATTCAAGAATATCTCTTGCCTTTTGTTTGAAATAAGAGTGCATTAAATTTTCAGAGATCGGCTGTAATCCATTTGCAGAATCTCGTATAACTACCCCATTTATAATATCAAAGAAATAAGCATTGCGAACATTCTTTATGTAACTAGAGAAATGCGTACAACCATAATCTTCTATCGATTGCCTACCAACACTCATTACAGCATCATCAAATACATAGGTTGAGCTTCCATCTGCATTTGTAGAGGATGTAGTCTTTAAATAAAATGAAGTAACCTTTCGTTCCTGGTATACTTTCAGAACATCACCTATCTGCTGAATTTTTGTTATTAAACCATTCCTTTCATCAATTTCTCTCGAATCATCATAATCAAATTTTGTTAAGAAATTAACTCCTGCTTCATCGATAAATTTTCCTCCCCATCTAATTTTAGCTTCAGATCGAGCCATAGAAAATTCATTAACAATATTGATCCTCCCTTGAGATAATGGATATGAATCATAATATAATGAAATCCTTGGTTTCTCCATCCAGGCAAACATTATTGGAAATGGATGTGTTATACCATAATCACTGAAATTATTTTGATTAATATACACCTGTTTTGTTTTCCAACAATCCGCAAATAGTGGTGTCAAATCTAATGTCCCTGTATGTTCCGAAATTGGCATGTTAACTGAAAATTCTTCAGCAGTACTATCAAAGTTCTTTTTAAATCTTATTATTTGAATTAATACTGCTCCACTAATGGTAGCAACTGCGCTTGTTAATTGATCTATAGTTTGTATAGCTGAAGAAGATAACGTTATCTCCGTATCACTTATTGAAGTTATTTTATATTGAAGTAACTCTCCATAACTTTTAGCATCGTAAAAATCTATACTTCCAGGAGGACTTTGATCAAAATAACCTAAAAATCTAATAGTATCGCCAACTTCAAAATCAAAACCATATTCAATTCCGTCATTATAAGCTGCTCGAAATCTATTAATCATATCATCCCTCCGAATAATAGTGTTCCCATCTTCTAAATAAATAGTGTATTCAACACTAGTGTCAGTGATATCACTATCATTATAATAAACTACATATTCTTCATAGTAATCAATATCACTTCCAAAACTCACTATTTGAAAATGGGTTGCATCCGCAGGAGGATCGTGGTTTATATTTACATTGGCTTTTTGTATATAATTAGAATAATCTGTGCCAGTTATATTATCATATTGATTTGTTTCAAAAATTAAATCTTCATTTGTTTGTGTTGTTCCTACTCTACCATTATAACCATATCTAAAACCATATTTATAACGTGCCCCTGTCTTTAAAGTATTATAAGTTTGGGTTGCCTCAAAAAGATAAAGTTTTATTGTATGATCATCACCTCCTGGATCTAATGTTAACCTTAATTCATTACTACTGGGTCTTGATATTGTTAATTGTGAAAATGAAGTTATTAAATCTCCTAATTCTGCATATATATAATCATTTGTTAATTTATATGAAGAATAGATTTGGGTATTATCTGAAGCAGCAGGAGTTCCACCGCTACTTTTAAAGATACCGAAATAATAAAACAAATCTTCTTTTAATGGATAATAAAATGTAAAATCAACGAATTGAGTTGTTCCATCCTCAAGAGTTCCGCTATCATTTTGATATATACCATCATTAAAAGTTATTACCTCACTAGTAACTGTTACTGTTGAAGACGATGGATCGGTAAGATCAATATTATCAAACCCAGCTAATCCTACATCAGTAACAACTCTATTAGAATCTATTAACCCAATATGATTTACCTCTTGTGGCACATAATCATATAATCGAATTGCTTCACTATCTGGGATTATTCCAATAGAAGAATTATTACAAAATATTATTGTATGAGCTAAATTATCTTCATGAGGAAATTCATCGTAAATATACCAACTTCCTGAAGCTCCTAATCCAATATCTACTACGCGAAATAAAAGTTGAAATGATTGGACAACATTAATAGAATCTAATACTTGGTAATCAATTTCAATGCAATTATTACCTGGTTCATTCGTTAATCTTCCTGAAGGTATAGTATCTAAAACTGGTACTGGAATATTGGACCAGGGCGACATTGTGGAGAAAGTATTGTCATAATACTTTAATCTTAATGAAAACTGAAAGGTTTTATTCTTTAAGTTATTTCCTTCAGTCGATGGATCATAAGTATATTCTGTTTCAAGTTTTCCTGTATAAGGTTTCTTGTAAAAAGAGATTTCTTCTGCAGTAATAGGATCTGTATAACTTCCTGCTATTGCATAAGCAATGTTTATCATTTTTAATTCTCTACCATCGGCCCAAACTAAAAACTGTTCGTCTTCATTACCAATTATTCCTGCATCAGCAAACCCCATCCAACTATCGGCCCAAGGAGGTAATATTGCTGGTTGATCTACAAGAATTTCAGTGAACGTCATATCCTCAGAATTGTACCGAATAATGCAATGATCATCATTACTATTGTAAACAAAATAAATCCCTGCCTTATTCTCTTTATCTTCAACAAAACCTTTGATTATATT
>JAEOSP010000478.1 GCA_016840305.1 Candidatus Hodarchaeota archaeon | reverse complement strand
TCCTTACGATTCTTGAAAGATTCGATGAGAAGAATGTGGAGCCCCACATCTGGCCAAAAATCCTGATACTCAAAGGAACAGCTCGCTACATGGGTGGTGACTGGAAAAAGGCATTACTTTATTTCACACAAAGCGCTGATATGGCTACCATACTCAGCGATAGAGCACTTGAGATCGAAGCCATCTGCGAATCAGGTCATATCCTTGAGGAGCAGAATCAATTTGATAAGGCCATGGATTGTTTTCAAAGGTGTTTGGATATCTCAAAGAATGCTGATTTTTTACCGGGAATGGGGGAAGCCTACAGGGGAATAGGCAGGATTCATTGGCGAAACAGCCAGCATAAAGAGGCAATCCAAAACTATAAAAATTGCTTGGAAATCGCAGAAAAGATGAAAAATCTGGATTTACTCGCCTCAACGAACATCGATTTGGGAAATGTATACGATGAGATGTACGAAGTAGAGAAGGCAATCGAGTGCTACAATACAAGTCTAGATATTCTGAAAAAGACAAAAAATGCGTCCGAAACAGCTAGAACATACGGAAATCTTGCGATAATGTATCGGAATGTGGAGGAGTTTGAAAAAGCCATAGAATTTGGGGCCAAACAATTAGAATTAACAGAAAGCCTTCACAATTCGAAGTTGATGGGTTATGGATACGCAGGTCTAAGCTATTGTTATGCCAAGGTAGATGACTTCGCAAATGCCAGGGTTCTGGTAAAGAAGGCCGAAGATATCGCCTCGAAGATAGACAATGAGAATATAATGTATCAGGTCAATAAAACCTATGCCGTAATCTCAAAAGAGGAGAATAGATGGAATGAAGCCATAAATTACCTGGAAAAAAATATCGAATTGGTCGAAAAACTCAAGACTCTTTATAGCCTCTCTGATACACATTTTGAACTTGGAGTTACATACAAGGAAATGGGTGACCAAAATAAAGCGAAAAAACACTTTAAAATCGCAACAAACCTCTATGGTGAGTTAGGCCTTGAGAAAACGAAATTCGTAAAAGACAAACTCTCGAAATATCAATGAATTTAAAAAATAAAAAAGAGAATGGAAGGCCGAATTTAAGACTCATGATAGTATAAATAAGCATCAACTATGCTAGTTTGAGGGCCTGTTGTTCTCCCTGTGAGTTTTATATACCAATAATGATTCGTTCCCATAACCATCGAGTCGGTTTTCCAAGGATCAATGGTCGTACTGTCCCAATACTCCCAGGTCAGCTCGTCATTGGAACCCCATACTGTGGCGATGATCTCGTTCTCCCCGTTTTCTATGCGGATTCTTCTATTGCGATATCTGTCTGTCAATGTTGACCCTATAATCTCTGTTTCGTTCTCATCCACTGCAATATTCAAACTTTCTCTTGTCGCCTGACCCTCCGCCACCCCGACGAATACTGCGCACACCAGAATCCATAAAAAAATTATGGATGTTGTTCTCAATCTCGTTTTTCTAGACATCTGCACTCACCCAGAATAGCTTTGTTTATTCTTCTATATAAAGTTTTCCTGGAAATTTCTACACAAAGGTCTTATATTAGGACATTCCTGGTTTAAATACATCGTAATATTGCATCGTTAGGGTGCTCCAAAAAATGATGTCAACAATCCCTATAGGAAATATCTATACAAATCAGATAGTCAGCATTGGAAGAGGAAAGGTTGGGAATTGGGGGCGAAGGGGGACATTCGACTTGAAAAAGGTATTTTTATCTGTAATATATCAATGATCATCTAATTTTGTTATGTAATGAACGAATATTTTGGGTTTTTTGGATTTTTATATCTCGGGTCTTCACAGGTTTCGGAGGGGAGTTTTCAAGGATTACCTTGATTTCTTCCAAAGAATTTTCTATCCTCGTTAATCGGCAGTTCAAACAATCACAATCTTCAAAAGGAATATGCTTTGTTCTAGACATAATTCCTCCGTGGTGAAATGCAGATAATTAAGCGGACAGATATTGTATAATGCCAGGATATACTATTATTAAACATTTTTGTAGAAATGTCTACAAAAATTATTTATATAGGAAGATGTCGGTAGCCTAGCTTAAAAGTTTTTTATATAAAATGTCAACATAAAATCTTTCATATTTCAAATTGGGTGTAATCGACAGTTCATTAGAAGATTTTTAACCGATTTTAATCCTTCAAACGATTATACATTCATTATCAAAAATGATAATAATGTCGAAATAAATAAAAGTCCACTCCAGATATTTCACCGATGTCCTAAATCGTGACTTTCTGAGTTACGTTTGGGCACATGGAGGTGATTGCTTATG
>JAEOSP010000477.1 GCA_016840305.1 Candidatus Hodarchaeota archaeon | reverse complement strand
TTATTAATGAGATTATATGAAATAGATGAAGGTAGTATTATTCTTGATGATCGAGATCTTCAGAATTATGATTTGTATTCACTGAGAAATAACATTTCTCTGGTTTCTCAAAAAGTTTTACTCTTCAAAGGAACTATTCGAGATAATCTTTTGATTGGCGATCCAACTGCATCGGATACAGATATTTGGGCAGCTTTGGCTGCGGTTGAAGCCGAAGATTTTATTGAGCAATTACCATTGAAACTAGATACATTTGTGGAGGAGAATGGAAAAAATCTCTCTGCTGGACAACGACAAATGATTTCCTTTGCTCGAGCTCTACTAAGCAAACCAAAGCTAATTATTCTTGACGAAGCAACTTCAGCAGTAGATTTATACACAGAATCAAGAATTCAAGAATCAACAGAAAAGTTACTTGAAGGAAAAACTTCTGTAGTCATAGCACATAGACTTACAACCATTATTCGATCGGATATTATTGTTGTATTAGAAGATGGAAAAGTTGTTCAATCAGGATCTCATGATGAATTAATGCGAGAAGTAAATGGATCCTATAAGTCTATGTACGATCTGTATTTTGAAACACAATCAGCAAAGTATCTCGAAAAAATTAGAACCAGGATTTCAGATTGACTTTTGTTCCTGAAACTCATAGATTTTGAGAGATAATTGGCAAAAGAATAGATTGTTAACGAGTTTGAAAATAATCGTATAATTTTTACTTTCAATTTTTAGAAGGTGGTCTCAGGATCAAGACAGAAGTAATGGCTTTATAATTCTCATAATCTTCCTGTCCACCCCATTTCTTATCTGCACTTTTTTCCAACATGGGAACCCCACTAATACGAGTAAGTAATAGTGTAATAAACACAGGAGAAATCAACATTAACCATTGCCATCCACTGAGTATGGGAACAGCAATAATAGCCACACCGATCCAGAGTACAATCTCACCGAAGTAGTTAGGATGTCGTGACCAAGACCACAATCCAGTATTAATGAATTTTCCTGCATTCTCAGGTGATGACCGAAATCGGCTCTTTTGCCAATCTGCAATCACTTCAATACTAAATCCCAATATCCAGACAAGTAAACCCAGCCAGGCTACAATTCCCAATTCTTTCCTTGTCTTTGATGTGATAGCAGCCAATGCGGCTGCAAGTGAAAAAGTAATCCACATACCTTGTAATGTCCACGTCATTAAAAATCTAGCAAAGGATGTTTTGATTTCACGAAATCGTTTATCTTCTCCTGCAGCGTGTATCCGTTTGAATAGAAATGTACTCAGACGAAGAGCCCAAATAGATATTATGATAAGAAGGAGAATTGATCTCGCATCGTTCTCTGAACTCAATAGTACTGCAGCCAACACAACTACAATGTAAGTGAAACCACCTGTTAGATCAAAGAATTTCTCGGTCTGTTTAATAAATGCGGGTATGAAAGCAATCCATTGAATTGTGAACGCAATTATCACGCACAGCGCGAAGAGAGGAATACCAAAGGATCTATATCCTCCTTGGCTCCCAGCAAAGGAAATAATTGCAGCAATAAATAGAATGATAGGTACAGAAACTAAGGCTATTAGTTCATTTTTATCCATATCTGTTATTTGAATGTTGCTGTTTATTAAAACTTAGAAAATTAAAATTGACTTTTTGAAAGCGTAAAAACTATTTTTAGTACAATTAGCTAGCATAGGCATAATATTCATTGTGAAAAGGTAAATACAAACTATAACCTATTTTAAAAACACAAAAGGGAAATATCGCTTATGATTGACGAAATTCAGGTAATACGGTCAGAAGGGATTCCTTTGTATTATTATAACAAGGAAGAAGTACTTGATGATAGTATTAATTTTCTACAAGCAGGTTTTTTCACTGCAATGGGGAATTTCGCAGGTGATTTACAAAATGGTGAAATGAAACTTGTTGTAATGGAGAAGAAAGAATATTTGTTGAAACAAATGACGGATTTCTTACTAATTTTTGGCTTAGATATTAAAGAGGAAAATTCAATTGACATTAGTTCTTATGAAGATCAGATTATCAAAGTTGCTAAATACCTTGATGAGAAGTTAGGAGAGTATAATCTAAGAGGGTTGGATCATCAATCTGATGAATATGGCGAACCATTTTTAGAATTTGATATTTTTCTGCATTCAGAAAAATTGATAGATAAGCAAGAATTTAGTTTTCCATCATTTTCAGGTAAGGTACGAAATCGAATGTTTCAATCAATCGGTTATGTTGCAGGGGAGTGTAATATTGGTAGAGCAGAACGGATGAGAAGATTAGCTTTCGGGATGGTATGGTTCATGATCTCGATGATTTTACTAATTGCATCGATTTCTTTTGATATTGCAACTGCTTATCGTATCATCTTAGTAATCCCTAATTTTATGGGATTCAGTGGACTATACCAGTACTTCTATCGGTTTTGTACGACGAATGCACTGAAGCAACAATATAATATGAACTGAGGTGACATTATGGAAAGACAATTAATATTCCCCCCGAAAATGGCAAGAATTGAAGATGAAGATTCAATACGAAGTGATCGACGAAAAGCATATCAGATATTG
>JAEOSP010000476.1 GCA_016840305.1 Candidatus Hodarchaeota archaeon | reverse complement strand
AAATCGGCTTAACTGCTTTAAGCATTCGTTTATATCCTTCAACATCATTTGGACTCATTTTCTCAATTTGTGGAATATTTTTTTCTGGAGTTGAATAGTCAAAATATGTTCCATCATGGAAATAAATTCTATAGAATGGTTCTACAGGAATTATATCAATATAATCCTCCATTTTTCTATCAACTAATGTAAATAATTCCTTGAATATTTCAGGAACAGTTATGACCGTAGGCCCCGCGTCGAAGGTAAATCCATTATCTTTAAACACTCTAGCCCTACCACCTATCTGTTCTAGTTTCTCTAATATTGTAACGTTATACTTACCTGTCGCTTGAAGACGAATTCCAGCTGCTAATCCCCCAACGCCAGATCCAACTATTACCACTGATTCGGTGACCCCATTACTTTTTATAATACTATTGCTCATAATTTTCACTTCTATTCATTATTCTATTCAAAAATATTTGTTTAAATGAATTTATTTCAACTAACAATCTATTACCGAAATATATTTAAATACTTATTCATGAAGTTGATTTAATTCATGAACTAATAAAGGATAATTAAAAAGATGTATACGGTTCAAAATACAATTGATTGGGAACTTGTTCCAGAAAATATGATATCTAAATATAACATAGTTAATCAAACACTTGATAAGAGCTATCAAATTTGTTTAGATTGGATGGCTGAGCATAGTAAATCATTTTATTTTGCTAGTCGATTTTTACCCGAAGATCAACGTAAGAGTGTAGCTGCATTATATGCAGTTTGCCGTTTAAGCGACGATATCGTTGATGAAGCTCCAGAGGGTACTACAATAGATCAAATTAACTACGAATTAGATGAACTGAAAAAAACGATAAGTAAATTGGCTAGTGGTTACACTTCTACCAATCCTATCCTTCATGCCTTTGGAGATACACTGCGTCGTCAAAAAATTCCTGTTGAGTACATGCACGAACTCATAGAAGGTGTAAGAATGGATTTAACAAAAAAAGAGTACTATTCAGAGGATGAACTAGATTTATACTTGTATAGGGTTGCAAGCACGGTTGGTTTAATGATGACACACATATTCATCAGGAATCCTGAGAAACGTACTTTAGCAAGAGCTGCTGATCTTGGTAGAGCTATGCAATTAACAAATATACTAAGAGATATCAAGGAGGATTTCCTTAAAGGTCGAATATATTTACCTGAGGAAACTAGAATCGATTATCAAGTAACTAAAGACGATTTAAATTCGGATAAAGCAAACTCCAATCTCAAGTCTCTTATCCGTTACGAATCTGAACGAGCAAGATCTTTCTATAGAATTGCTGATCTTGGTATTGAGGAATTACCTCCTGCAGGTGCATATACTGTAAAAGTTGCCTCAAAAGTATATGGTGAAATTCTTAACGAAATAAAAAGACGCGATTATCAAGTACTAAATCAAAGAGCTGTTGTTTCTAAGCTAAGAAAAATCATCTTAGCAACAAAAGTGCGTTTACAATACCTACGGAACCTTTAGATACTTCATAAACTTGATAAAAAAAATGAACATCAAGAGGAAATACACAAACGGAATCAAACTCGATGAATAATGTGAAAATTCCCGCTAGAGATCGTATACTCTCTTATTTAAGACAAAATCGTGGACGAGAAATACCTGTTTCAGAGCTTGCATCTAGCCTCGATCTTAAACGTACAACAATATCTAATGCAATTAAAGAACTTAATCTTCAGGAATATATCATGGTAGAACGACGTCCCCTTAAAAGAGGACGTTATACTGTGGTATATTTACATGGAGACTTTATAAAAGATCGATATACCCATGATAATGAAATAGTGAAGGAAAAAAAGGAACTAGATGTAAAAACAGATAAAGAAACAGCAGAGTTCTTAAAATCGTTCAATATTGATGATACAATATCTCTTCTCAAGTCTACTGATTATAATCCTGATAAGTTCTTTGCTGAAACGAATTCACTTTATCCTGACAGTATAACTTTCACAACTGATTTTATAACTCCTCTAATGCACGAAGTCGGTTCACAATGGGCTCTAACAACCATTTCGACTGCAGAAGAACACGTAATTTCTAATCGGATCGAACATCTCATACTTTCGAGAATACCTCAAAATGAAGGTAATGGAGAACGAGGATTAGTTATTTTGGTACCTGTTGAAGGTGAAAGGCATGTTATTAGTTTATTATGCTTTGAATATATCTTGCGCGATTTCAACTACAAAGTCATCAATTTAGGTCGCGCTTTACCCATTCGATCCATGATTCAATATATCAAAGATCTACCAAAATTACCTGATTGGATATTTATGTCTATTACGCTTCCTGCATACCTAGGAACTATTAAAAGAAATTTAGAATATTTAAAAAGTATCTTTCAAGACCAAATTCGCATTGCAATAGGTGGCCAAGGAATTTCAGAGAACGAAAGAAATTTTTTCCCTGGAGCAGATATCATTTCCATTAGTCGTGAGGATTTAATTGAGTTCTTTGACCTTCTCAGATAAAAAAGGGAAAGAGTGTCATTAGATTGGTATAATACCTCCTAAATCGACTGAGAATAAACCAAATTTCAAATTGCTCAAAGGATTCTACCATTAACAAATATTAACCCCCTTTGGCCTACATCCCTTCCTAAATCATGATCATCTGCATAGGAACATGAAACGTGCCAACCCGTGGTTGCAAAGAACCTCGGAATCTCTGCTTTATTTATCCCCCACTTGAAATGTCTTGTAAATGGGCCAAACACAAGATCAGCAAGAGCTGGAACACATACATCAATAAATAATTTACTTTTTTTGTGACTTATTTCAGCCATCGTAGTTAACAGCGAAATTACCTTTCTTTGTTCAATATAGTATGCCAATCCTTCTAATATCCAAAATGTGGGTAGTTCAGAAGTAAAGCCACTTTTTTCGAGACGATCTTTCCAATCAGATTGACTTAAATCTGCGTTTACTCTTTTTAAAGTACATAATGGCTTCTTCACAGATAAAATCAATTCTTTATATTGGTTAATATTCTTAAAATCGATTTCAAATATGATATGCTCATTCTGTTTAACAGGTATAAACCTGTATGCCCGTGTGTCTAAACCAGCTCCTAAGAGTACAATTTGTGAGTTTTTTTGGTCACACCAAGCTTTAAGTAAGTTTGAATCAATATAATGAGATCGAATTATTGGGTAATCCCCTTTTTTGACAATAAATTCATGTTTTTGCGCATATGAGGATAAATTTCCAGCTAAATCTTCTGCAAAATGATCCACTACTAATGGTGATTCTCTTTTTAACTCTTGAACCCTATAATACGCCAAAAGTCGAGCTGTGAAGGGTACACCATTTTCTCCTGTCGTCGGTTCAGATTTTGGATAATCATATTTTGGTCCTTCATTATACTCGATTCCCAATTTATCCTGAGTATTACTCATCTTACCTTCTCTATCATCCATTTTTCCCTCCTCAAATTCAATCTCCTTCATCTCATTCCTGACGATATGTAAGATTGATGGTAAAACATCGATACTCCATACATTCTGTGTTTCTTTTATTTTTCTATGTAAAACTGATCCTTTAAATTGCCATCCTTCTAATCCTCTGAAGACACAATAAGTTAGGGATAGAATTGCTTTAAGATAACCAACTATATGCGATTCCATTTCATCCAACGACCCTCCATCTTCCTTAATCCTTATACCCGTCTCTATAGGGTCTCTTAATAAGCGAGATGAAATATACCCTACTTCTATTGAATCTTTCAATCCTTGTGAAATAATTTTCTTTATAGAAGGTATTAAGCTCCTTATAAAATCTAAATATACATAAAATGCTTCTTCAGGATCAATTCTAAACGTTTCAACCATGTATTCTATTTCAGGCATTATTCGCTTGGTCAGTTCGAGAGAGAAAACTTGAATTGAACGCTCCATAATTGCGTTTTTTTTCAACACAGCTTTCTTAAATTTTTAGCTTCAAACCATATATTGAACAGAGGGTATCACAATAGGTGAAAGAAATGAGTACTGTCCAGATTTTAGCTATTTGCGGAATGTTAAGCCCCATAGTTTATACAGCAATGTGGATTGTTGGCGGTATTTTAGAAAAGGATTATAGCCATATCCGAAATGATATTAGTTCATTATTTGCTGTTAATGCACCAAACCAACGTCTATATCAAGGATTCATAATAGTTTCTAGTGTTTTATTGTTTCTCTTTTTCTTAGGACTACATCAAGGATTAAATAATGGAGTAGGTTCAATCCTCGGTCCAGGGATTTTATTGTTTTCTTCTATCTTAGGGGTACTCGTTGCTTTCTTTTTTCCTCTTGACGAGGGAGGGGAATTGACAACTTATAAAGGAAAGATGCATATTATACTAGTAGTAGCAAGTGGGATTTTGACCATTGGTGGAATGCTTGCTATTTGGATACGATTAGAATCAGTATCTGGATGGACTGAGTTTGCTACTTATTCGTTAATAACAGCTATTATTTCTATTCTTCTGGTCATTATGTCACTATTTCTCGCATCAGGTAAGTATAAATGAATCAGTGAACGTATCATGGTAACTCCATATGAGTTATATTACTTCAGCTTAGCTTTGATGGTCTTCTTAAATAATTAGAAAAAAAGAAGGAAGATGCACCCCTAAGTTTAGAGGCCCTGTGTTAATTTCACTTCCTATATAACCGTATCCTATCTTTTACTCCAGGCAATTTTTGAATAGAGAAATACTCCAATTGTAACTATTAGTAAAGATAAGATAATAATTAAGGTGATTTGAACGATTGTGAAGGGATTATAACCCAATATTTGTTCTCCTTCTAATAGAGATATAATCGGAGCAAATGCGGAAGATAACGGGTTAATCCTAGACCAAATCTGCAATTCCCTAGGTAATTGCGAGTAAGGCATTCCAATTCCAAGGAAAAACATTGACAAACTTATTCCAATACCTAAATGTGTAGCAGCTGATTCTCCATCGACTAATGATGCTATAATTAAACCTATTCCTACAGACGCTATAAACAGAAGTAAATAAAAGAAAATAGCTCCAGATAGAGTTATTATGTCAACTAAAAACGATGCTCCGAGAAGATAGCCTACCAGGAGAAATAATGCTGCGCCAAAAAATGTAAACACCAATGTAGCAAAAATTCTTCCTAAAACCTCTTTGAAAGGCCTTACTGGCATAGAAGCAAGCTTTCGATAAAGGCCACGTTCTCTGTCGCCAACAATTGAACCAGCTAAATTGGACATTCCACCAACCATGATCATGAGAGCAATTTGCGCAAGAGTATTCATACCTTTGAAAGTTGGCAGAATCTCTTGAGGAACATCTCTAAACATAATAATAGGAAATAATACTAAGAATAGAAAAGGGATACCAAATGTAGATCCTAGAATTACTTTATCTCTTAGAAGTTCTCTAAATGTTTTTGTAAAAGAAGCATAAATTTGATTCATTTTTTTTCCTCCATTCCATTCTTCAAGTCTCGTTTAGTAAGAATAAAGAATATATCCTCAAGTGAAGGTGGGCTCATTTCGATTCTAGTTACTTTGCAACCAAGTTCTCCGAGATTCTTTATAATTAAGGGTATAATCTCTTCAGGCTTTTCGCAATAGACTTTAAACCCTTCATCTGTTTGTATCAACTTCCCATTAGTATTGAACTGCTGGAGAATCTTATAGACTCTTGGTGTAATCACAGAAGTTGTAATGTGTAAGGTATTGAGTTTCTTATATTTATTTTTCAATTCTTTTGGAGTTTCTTGCACAATAATTTGACCATTATTCATAAAAGCCACGGTTTTAGCGACTTCTGCATCTTCTCCAATGTGGGTAACGAGAAAAATTGTTGTACCTCTTTGATTAATATCCAATAATAACCCCATAAATTCCTTTCTGACAGTTGGGTCGAATCCTGTTGTGGGTTCATCTAAAATTATTACTTTAACATCTGGTACAAGTGCTGTTGCTACTTCAAGCCGTTTACGCATGCCTCCACTATATTGGGAGACTCTCTTATTTGCATCTTTTAGTAACCCCATCATCTCTAATAGCTCATCTACCCATTTTTTTGCTGTTGAGGGATTTAAACCAGCAAGTTTGGCAAAATAAATAAGATTTTCTCTACCAGTTAAATGAGGACACGAAAAATTTTCTTGAGGAACATACCCAATAAATGATTTAACCATGTCTGACTTAGCTGAAATATCATAGCCATGAATTTTTACTGTTCCACTAGTGGAAGGGTTCGTTCCAGCAATGATAGATGTTAGAGTCGTTTTTCCTTATCCATTAGGTCCCATAAGAGAAAAAAATTCCCCTTCTTTGATAGCTAAATCAACTCCTTTCACTATCTCGATTGGACCGTAATTTTTTCTTAAATTTTTAACAGTTATTGCAGTCATTTTTGAATTCACCAATAGAATGAATTTGAGTAGCTAATAATTTTGATATTTTTAAGATAGGTCTAATTTCTGTAACACAGAAATGAGTTCTGTATTGCAGAATTGATTTTCAACTGTTATTTTAGTGAAAAGAAATCGCTTCTGATGATTATTGACAAAAAACTTTGGAAAAATGAAAATTCTGTAATACAGAGAAACATCATAAGTTAAATAAATTTGAGTGTACAAGCCATATGGTGTTAACTATGGACAATTATGAAAAATTGAATGAAACTATCTTGATTATAGATAGATATTCAGATTATCTGCATCGTAAGGCATGGGGTAAAGTACTAATAATTTGGGGAATTTTGTTACCATTTACAATGACTTTATATGTCTATAGTATTCAATTAGCCATAATATTCAATTTAGAAGCAGATTTCATTCAACTCTTAGCCACTAGCTTATTTTTAGTACTTGGGTTAGGTCTTACATTATACATCTTCATCTCACTCCCAAGTTTGACCTTTTCAAAACAGAAGGAAGTTGTTGATTCCTCGGTTACTAGTCGTTATCATGGTTTAATCATAGGTTTTACTTGGTTCATATTATTTATTCTTCCCAAATATATACCAGAACCATTTACCATGGTAGCATATTTAGTAGCAGGCAGCTTTGGCTTAATAATCTCATATTTCGTATTACAGAAGAGTCATGGAAGTTATAAAGAACTTTTAGTTACTGGATTCATTCTATTTGTCTCATCTGTTCCTCTCGTTGCATTATCAGTAATAGATTTGCCTTTGGCGCATATAGCAATAGCGATTAGTTTTGCTATCAGTTTTATGTCAGGAGGTTTATATTCGCTACACATTGCTAGGAAAATTCTCGATGGGAAAGTCTAATGGCCATTGAAAAAAAAATGGAAAATAATGATTTAGTTTCACATCACATTATTCTCCGTAAGAGTGAGGCATTAGCAAAACAACCTCGTTTTAGTATTATGTTTTTTCTCTACATTCATAGAAGTGTTGGCTTTACTGAACTCTATAAATTACTACAATTAACACCTGGCAATCTAGATCATCATCTGAAAAAACTCAAAAAAATGGGTTATGTAGCAATCCGAAAAGCAATCTCCTGGCGTCCGTTAACAATTGTTGAAATTACTAAAGAAGGGACGGTTGCTTTCAGAATCTATATACAAACGTTGAAAAAACTAATAAAAACTATCGAGTAAGTAGCAAAAGTAATAAGGTGTGAAAGTTGGAAGTAAGACACGGTATTGGTGATGAACACCCACAAGCGCACGTTATTATGATTTTTTGTGCGATCTTATTCATCACAATATGGATTTTAGATTCATTCCTATTTCATATCAGCATAGGATTAACAAAAAACAACAACTTGTTACTTCGATTGGTATTATTCTTATTTATAACAATTTTGTCTGTTAAGCTCGGAATGTCGTCTCACAAGGATATTTTTGACCATCCGAAAGATTCATCGAGTCTAGTGACAAATGGTGTCTTTTCCTATATACGCCATCCCATGTATCTTAGCATTTTACTTATAAAACTCGCGTTTGTCTTATTAACGATGTCTTTAGTTTCCATCATTCCGTGGGTTATTTCTGTTCTCCTTTATGATAAAGTAGCTTCTTACGAAGAAAGAGAACTTGAAAAAATACTTGGAAAAGAATATGTGGAATACAAGAAGAAAGTCTCAAGATGGATTCCGAAATTATCTTCATTTATGATTAAAATATCAAAAGAAAGACAAGTGTAGAGGTAATTATGGCTGAGGATTAGCTATAATCTGGCCGATTTCCTCAGCCCAAGAACGGATCATATCCCAGTCACGAGTTTCCGCTTTTTCAGGTGGTTGATTTATATAATATCCTCCAAATGCCCTTCGTGAAGTGAATTGCAAACCTAATTTTGCAAGTTTATTATCTATAAACTTCTTCTGAAGCTCTTCGTATTTTTTGTAATTCTTTGATTTCCATGCCCCTCCACATCTACCTGAGGATATAAAAACAAATAATTTTTTATCATCCAATATCTCTTTATTTCTTTGCAGAAAACTCTTTCCTTCTTTAGCCCAGTTGAATTTAGCATAACTAACTCCTAGGATTATATTGTCATAATTAGAGATATCATAATCTTTCGTTTTTTCATCTTTTAGATTAACCATGTCAACTTCAACATTGAATTTGTCATTAAGCACCTTTATAATTTCTTTAGCGGTTTCTGTCGTTGCTCCAAACCGTGTTGCGTAAACTAATATTGTTTCACTCATTTCTATTAACTTCTCCTGTTTTCCAAATCAACTGTCCATTTACACCTTAATTACAATAGTTTCTGCCAAAATATCAAGGCCTCTTTGATAGTGTGTTCTTTCAGGCGTTTGACGCTCTAAAATCATTCCAAGAACAGTATCAAGAATTAAAAACTCTCCTAGTACAATTTTTGATAGATTACGAATGATTACTTGTCTTCCCTGCATTTTTAAACCTGAATGATCGACAACGACGAGACCAAAAAGCTTTTTACCTACCGTAGCACTGAAATAATATTCTAAAACAATGTTATACAATAAAAAGACTGTAGTAGCAGGTAAGATAACAAGGAATGATAAAATAGTCACCAATTGTCCTTTAGAAGTTGATAAAATGAATTCAAATGAATTTGTTTCCCATTTACCAAATTCTTGCATTAGTTCATCCAATGGAACGAAAAGAATCATTATAATGAAGCCAATTGCGAGGATTAAAAATCCAAGACCTAGCTTCAGAAATAGATCTATGCCCCAAGCAATAAATCTGACTTTCCATCCTGCACGATTTTTATACCATTCCTGCCCTTGAATTACATTGTTTGCTACTTCTAACGGAGGACCGAATACTTTAATTGGAGATTTATCCGTTGAATCATCTAATGCAGATTGAACGTCAATCTTTAACTCGTCTAATACCTCCTCTTTCAATGATTT
>JAEOSP010000475.1 GCA_016840305.1 Candidatus Hodarchaeota archaeon | reverse complement strand
ATAAGCAAAACATTACGCTATCAACATGTTTAGTAAATTCCGTTACATCTGTGTTTAAACCAACCGCAGCATTAAAAATTCTGGCTCCATCTAAATGGAATTTTAATTCGTTTTGTTGGGCAAATAATTTTAAATTTTTTAGGATTTCTGGTTTCAATATAGTCCCACCATGAAAATTATGCGTGTCTTCAACGCTTATTAGAGCTGTTGCAGGTTCATGTATGTCTTCTTTGTAACGAATAAGATCTTGAAGCTGATCAATAGAGGGAACACCTTTATTGGAAGGATATGTTCGTATCATTAATCCCCCAATACGTGCGGCACTTCCAACCTCATGCCCAACTATATGACAATATTCTTCTAACAAGATTTCATTTCCAGGATTAGTTTGGGAAAGAAGAGAAACTAAATTTCCTTGAGTACCAGAGGATATTAATAAAGCTGCTTCTTTTCCTATGATTTTTGCGGCTTTTTCTTCTAGTTCATTTACGGTGGGATCTTCTCCAATAACATCATCCCCGAGCCTTGAATTATCCATTGATTTTATCATCTCCCACATTTCAGGGGAAGGTTTTGTTACTGTATCAGACCTTAAATCTATAATCCTCATTGTTCCTTTGAAATTTTTTCTAAACAATATGATTAAAACTAATAAATAGTATAGAAAAAGAATAAAATTAAATTAAATAATATATGGTTTTACAACAATTCTCTGTTCTCGAATCCACTAATTGGCATTTAGGTTTTTTAATAACTTAGTTACCCAAACCATTTTTCAATAAAGCTATAAATCGTCCCATTTTGATAAATATCAGATATAACCTTATTAATTATGTATAGCAGTTCTGGTTCGCCATATTTGCACCACATCACTAAAGATTCTTCTGATGTACTGAAGATAATTTTGAGATTATAAATTTCATTGTAAGCGATAAATACCGGTTTTTCAACATAAGCAGCATCAATCGAGCCAGAATCTAAGTCAAGGAATAGGGAATCAGCACTAGGATAGACTATAAGATCAACACCTTCAGTCATGCCTAGATCCAACAAATCATCGTACATTATAGTTCCTTCTTGAACTCCAACAGTATATGATGTAAGGTTATCTAAACTTTCTATAGAAAGCACTGAATCGTTTCTAACCGAAACGACTTGACTCATAGCAAGGTAAGTTATGGAAGGTGCTAGAATTCCAGCTCGAGATTCTGTGTAAATCATTGCTGCTGCAATCATATCAATTGTACTTGCATTACAAGCGCTTATTAGACTGGGAAAATCCATATCCGTTATAGTCAAATCAACACCAATTTCATCAGCAATCATTTGTGATAGATCAATATCGAAACCTACAATTTCACCACTAGGCCACGTTTTATTTTCGAATGGTGGGTAGTCAGCACTCGTACCAACAATTAGTTCTCCTCGTGAGATAATCTGATCAAGTAATGGTTCTGGGTCTTCCGGACACATAGGACATTCAGGACACTCAGGACATTCTGGGCATTTTTCCTCTTCCAGGATAATTGTAGGAATAACCCAACCTGCTGAAAAACCAATTCCAATGCAAGAAATTATTACAATAATTCCTAATTCTCTTTTCAAGTGACTTTCAACTCAAGATATACTTTTTAATGTTGGTATTTCTTGAGAATAGATCTCATAAATTATTATTTATTAATTTCTATTTTAATATTAGAAATCTCCATATTTTTTCATTCAAGAAAAAGCTTTAATATTAAGATTTTATTGAAAATTAAAAGAGCTACCCTATTTTTCAATATTCAAGATATTACAACCCTGGAATCCCAGTTCGTTTATGAAGAATTTCTAATCCCCGTGTTATAATCGCGATCGTAACCAAAAAGATGATAGCAACAATAATATAAGTGAAGATTGATATATATTCCTTAGAAACGATTGTTTTTGCTTGTCCAAAGAGTTCTGTTACTCCAATTAATGAAACTACAACTGTATACTTCGGAAGATATGCAGCTTCGTTTGACCACGCAGGAATGACACGTCGTAAAGCCTGTGGTAATAGAATATGCCGAATACCAGACGATTTTGACATACCCAATGATTGAGCCGCCATTAATTGACCCGTACTTACCGACATCATGGCACCACGAAGATATTCAGCT
>JAEOSP010000474.1 GCA_016840305.1 Candidatus Hodarchaeota archaeon | reverse complement strand
TGTTATGGCAATGTACATGGATTAGCTAACCAATGGAGTAAAGATAACCTAGTAAAACGCAAATTTTCCGAAGTTGAAAGTATAGCTGATGGAAGTGGAGGAGAACCAATGGTGAATACACCTGGTTTTGCTGAAAAAATCGTTCCTATTGATGAAATTATAAAAGTTGATGCATACATGTCTGGGTGCCCACCGAAACCAGAAGCGATTGCCAGTGCTGTTGTTTTCTTATTAGGACAAAAGCCATTCCCAATGAACGATTTAGCATTCTGCAATGACTGCAGTATTAAAAATGATTGTTTATTAGATAAAGGCATACTATGTTTCGGGCCAATTACAAGTATTGGTTGCGGTTTAAAATGTACGAGCAACAACAAACCTTGTGTTGGTTGCTTTGGACCTGCTAAAACTGTTGATTCCAGAGCCGACAAATTAAATAATATGACAAATAATCTTGGTGCACTTAGTTCAGGAGATAAAAAGAGTCTTTATGAATTCTTACCTTTGTTTCTGAATGTTCCCCTCATGGCTGGATTTGATCTAGCGGGAGATATATTGAAACAGGTTAAAAAACGCGGAACTCTTGAAACACCTTTAGCTAATCTACCTCCTACTACTGAGGAGATAGCAAGTAAACTCATGGCTTTCTTAAGAGATAATCGGGATTTTACTGAAATCTCCAATGTCTGCGATACATGTCCTAGAATTATTGGAAGTAAATCAACGATGACAAGAGTAAAACGAGACTATGAAGGTCTTCCTAATATGGAGGATTGTTTTATAGAACAGGGATATATATGTATGGGACCTGTAACTAGAGCTGGTTGCGGTGGAATGTGTATAAAGGTTAATTCACCCTGTACTGGTTGCTATGGCCAAACAGAATGGGGAGTTAATCAAGCGGAGAGATTTGCAGATACTATACTTAAAGGATTTAATGTGAGTTTATCTAAAGAGGAATTACTCAATCAAGTAAAAGATCACATAGGTACATTTGAGAAATTTACCTTAGCAGCGAATAGAAATTTTAAAGGAGGCGAATAAAAAATGGGAAAAGAAATAGTAGTTGACCCCGTTACACGATTAGAAGGGCATAATGTATTAAAGGTAAAGCTCGGTGATGACGGAACAGTTCAAGATGTTCAATTTAGTATTACTACAACGAGATTTTTTGAAAAATTTCTAGAAGGACGCTATTGTGAACATATTCCAAGAATTACACCGAGAATTTGTGGAATTTGCCCGATACCACATCATCTTACTCCTACAAAAGCAGTAGAAGATGCTTGGGGAGTCCAGATTCCACCTGCGGCATATAAACTACGTCAATTATTACAGAACGCAAAACAATATTCATCACATGCACTGCACTTTTATGCATTAGCGGCTCCTGATTTCTTATTAGGTCCTTTTGCTGATCCTGCATTGAGAAATGTTGTACATGTAATTAATAAAATGCCCGATGTTGGTGCTATGGCTTTAAAAATGATGGATTTTGGTCAAAAGTTATGTGAGGCAGTCGGTGGTAAATCAATACATCCTATATCTGCGATTGTAGGTGGTATGAAAAAAGCCTTAGATGAAACAGTTCGAGATCGGTTTTTAAAACAAATCGAAGATCAAGTTGAATGGTCAAAAAAAACTGTTGATATTGGTATAAAGGTTGTTGAAGATTATTGGGATGTTGTAGCAAATGTGGGTGTTGTCCCTACATATTACGTTGGAATGACAAAGAATGGTGTTCATGATATTTATGATGGAGATATTCGTGTAGTTTCTCCTGACGGAGAGAAATTTGACTATCCGCCTCAAAAGTATTTAGATGCTATAGGTGAACATATACCTGAACATTCTTATGCCACTCACACTTATTATAAACCAGCAGGTTATCCTAAAGGGATATATAGAGCAAATACATTGGCAATGATAAATTGTGCTGATAAGATGGCTACTCCTTTAGCTGATGAGGCATTAAAAGCAATGAGGGCAAAAGTTGGTACTAATGTTATCCATCATACATTTGCATATCACTGGGCTCGATTAATTGAATTGGTTGAGTCTATTGAAATGATGGCAAAACTCCTTCAAGATGATGATGTTGTTAACCCTGATTGCAAAACTTTAGATGTACAACCTAGAGAAGGAAATGGTGTTGGTGTCACTGAAGCTCCACGAGGACTACTTTTGTATAATATATGGTCAGATGCT
>JAEOSP010000473.1 GCA_016840305.1 Candidatus Hodarchaeota archaeon | reverse complement strand
GCAGATATAACGAATTTGCGAATGAAATGCAAAATGCGTCAATTAATCCTGATTTTGATATTGGCAGAACACAAAGCGTTGTTAATTTCGTAATGAATGAATTGAAAAATATTGAGGAGAAAAAAATAATAATTATCCCTCTTGATCCAGAACAACCCTATAGGTATTTCTCTTTTTCTCTCTCCTATAAAGGATACAAGCTTGCAAAACACACTATAGAAACTTTCGGATCGGCTAAAAAGTTACTTATTTGCGTCCAAATAGGAGCTTGTGTTGCATCAGTTGTCGCTATAGTCGCTACTGGAGGAGCTGCCACACCTATTGTGGTTCCGGTTTTAACGGGGATAAAAATGACTAAATTGGTTAATGAAGCTGCAGAAATAGTTGCAATATTAGGTGCAACAATTATCCATGCGAAATCTGTTGTCAATTGGATTAGAGATAGCGGTACAATTCCTGTAATTTATAACGAAACAGCGACTATTATTGAAAACGAAGCGATATCACCGTATTACTTGAATAAAAGCAATGAGTTTAGTGCAAAAATCGATGTGGATGTAAATGCTGATCATGTAGATATGTGGGGGAAAAAATGGATATGGGTACCGTGGTTTTCTTCTGTTGAAAGTGCCGATACAACAGTTAAAAATACAGGAAACGTTGCTTCCCGGATAAGGGTTCAAGCAGAAGGAAGTGAAAAAAGAGATAATTTAGCGGTTGATGAAGAAAAATATTGGAACGTTCCCTTTTTGGCAAAGCATATTCCGGTAGGAGACTGGTTCAGCGATAAATGGTTTAGAGCAGATGTATATTCCGGTGTTTTACCATATCCCGTTGATCATGATGAAGATAGATATAGGACAACTATGCTCAAATGGTGGTGGAAAAAAGATAGAGCAGAGGAAAAGGATGTTGAATTAAAAGCCAGTACATCATCCGGCATTTTAACTCTTGCGAGATATTCAAATTTGTCCTCACAAACGACAAAAATATTAGACGCCAATCTAACTACGTTAAACCCTGAAGCTGAAATAAATTATACCGTTGGAGATGCACATGAAGTCGAATTTAGAATGTTTTATCCAAGCATCTCAAATGTGGATCTACATGCATATGATGAAAATGGTCATCATGCTGGATATGATTACCTATCTGGTGAGATTGAGATAGGATTCCCAGCCACCTATCATGATAGATATTCTAATCCTCAAGTTATTTCAATGGTTTCTCCAGCTGGAAAAACATTTAATGTTAAAGCAAAATTGATACAAGCAATTTCTGAAAACGAAACATATCATATAACCTTATATGCTACAGAGATTCCTTATAGACCAGCTGTATTGGCTGTTGAACCGCCTGAAATAAAAACTTTGACAAAAGCTAATGAGACCATATCTATTCCAATATTTTTTGGAGAGGTTGGCAGACAGAATCCTCTTTACAATGTAACTGTACTCAGTACCAACTTTACAAATAATAGTTACTTTTTACCTTTTATTACTCCTCAGGAGTTTGATATCGGAATAATGCTAGCAAATTCAACTGCAAGCATTTCCTTTGAGATACTCGTTCCATCTAATGTAACAGAAGGTAACTATACTGGTTTAATTTCAATAAATGCAAGCAATGCTGAGGAATTAGGCATTGATGTAACAGTTACTGTTGATAAAACTTCTCCTTTAGTGACGCCAAATCCAACTGTTTATCCAGAAAATCAAACGACTGCTCACATAAATAATATGGTAATTTTAAACACCACGGTATCTGATGCTTTGAGCGGTATCCATTCAGTTTATGTTAATACCAGTTTAATTAGTAACACCAGTTTTGTCGAAATAACTCAACTAGAGAATGCAAGCTTTCATACGGGATCGGTTGTCGTTGACAAGTTTGTAGGTGATGGCGATTATTATTTGCCTGTTTCTGCGATGGACGGAGCAGGTAATGTAAATGATACTGAATCATTAACAGTTGTTATTGATAATAATCCACCAGATATAATTGACGTTACTCCAAGCATTGGTTATACGGGTGACCCATTTACCTTTAACGCTACTGTTACTGATCTTATCCAAGTCTCAACTGTGTGGGTTGAATATTGGTATGGAACCGGTATCTATACTAACATAAGCATGACAAATATCGGTAATGATTATTGGGAAAAAACCATCATTGTTAACGATACGTTAGAGACTTTGCATTATACCATTTCAGCTAATGATAGTTCTAACAATTGGAACAATACAGGAGTTAACAATGTCACCATATATGATGATGGCAAACCTGAGATAACAAACGTGCAAGCAGTCCCATCTGAGCAATCGGGTGGCGATTATGTCAATATCTCTACACAAGTAATCGACAACATTGAAGTTAATGAGGTCTATCTTTATATTGAATATCCGGATAGTGTCGTTGAGGACTTCTTTATAGATCGAAATGACATTGACAGTTTTTCTACAAAGCGAGGTACTGTTGAGAACTTCTCCATAACACAAAATAAAACAGGCGACACGTATTATTGTAACAGTACGTATGATCAACTTGGAATTTATACATATCATATTTGGGCGAACGATACCAGCGGTAACACTAACGTTTCTTCTAATTATACGTTTGAGATAATTAATAATCCACCAAATAGCCCAAGTAATCCTAATCCACCAAACGGTGCAACCGATGTTGATATCAATGCTGATTTGAGTTGGGATTGTAGCGACCCTGATGGCGATCCGCTTACCTATAACGTCTATTTTGAAGCCAATGATCCAACTCCTGATGAACTAGTATCAGAAAATCAAACAGGGACAACATATGACCCTGGGACTATGAACTACGACACGACTTATTACTGGCAGATAATCGCCTGGGACGAATATGGTGCATCTACAGCAGGACCAATCTGGAGTTTTACCACTGAATCTGATACTATAGAACTTGACATAGAATTATGCACAGGGTGGAACCTGATCACAATCCCTGTTGAGAACAGTTGGTGGGCAAGTGACCTCGCAGATAACATCACTGGCTGTGAGCTTGTAAGCTGGTTTAACAGCGACACCCAGATGTTTGAATCATATACTGGACACCCAAGCAGTGATTTCCAGATAGAGGATGGCTTTGGGTATTTCGTCCTAGTAAATGTAAGCAGTACTTTCCATATTGAAGGTCTGCCTATTGACACAGTTTCTATACCATTAAAAACCGGTTGGAATTTGATCGGTTGGTTCCACGAAGATGATACCACAGCAAGTTCGCTTTGTGAGAACATCTCAGGCTGTGAGCTTGTAAGCTGGTTTAATTGCAATACTCAGATGTTTGAATCATATACTGGTCACCCCGGAAGCGATTTCCCAGTAAGTATCGGTATGGGTTTGTTTGTATTGGTTGATGAGGAAAGCACATGGCATGGAGAAGGGTAAAAAAAAATGGAGGTAAGATAGATATGAGAAGAATGAAGAAGAAGTTTGATGCTGACGTACATGCAAAACTCCTATGGGCAACAATAATAACTGCAGGTATCCTTGTTTTATCAGGTGGTATTGGATCTTCTGTTAATACGCCATCGGTTGCCCTTAAAGATGATAATATAGGATTTGAAATGTTGTCGATAAGGATGGTTCCGTATCCGATTTTTGGTACAGCTGAATATGAAGATGATGGATGGGCCGATGGTGCAAGTGTAGAAGTAGTGAGTTCTGAAGGGACGCTTACAGATACAGTTGATGGTACTGGTTATTGGCAGGTTGACTGCGGTGACCCTGGTCCTGATTGGCCTGAAGGTACAGATTTCATCGTCTGGATCTATGGTATAGGTGAGTTTGAGGGTTGGATTGGTACAGCTAGTGGCACAGTTGAAGGTTCTTCTAGTGACATGGGTAATATTATATTAATTCCTTGGCCGGATCTTGACTGTGAGGGGGACTTAGATTGGGTAGACGTCCCAGTTGGAGGGACTGTCACTGGTAGTTTCACTGTGGAGAACATCGGTATAACAGGATCACTTTTAGACTGGGAGATAGCCTCAGAACCAAGTTGGGGAACCTGGTTTTTTACTCCTGATTCAGGTGAGGGTCTAACTCCTGAGGATGAACCAGTTACAGTAAATGTAGAGGTTGTCGCGCCTGATGATCCAAATGAAGAATTCACTGGGAAAGTAAAGATAGTCAATGTAATGGATTCCAGCGACTCATGTACTATAGATGTATCTCTTGCAACACCAATGAATAAGCAGTCAAAAAGTATGCAGGTCTTTCAATTTATACAGGAACTTAGACAGAGATATCTGATTTCCAGGTGATAAATCAACATCTCACCATTTTTCTTTTCTTAATATTTTTAATGTATTTTTAAGGGTTTAAATCCCCGCCTTTTAAGGCGCCTCCCTGTTTTACCCCGAAAACCTTCTTTTTCTAGAAAACAATTACGTCTTGG
>JAEOSP010000472.1 GCA_016840305.1 Candidatus Hodarchaeota archaeon | reverse complement strand
TCACGTTTCAGAAAAATCGAATTTTTTGGAAAAAATTATTTGTCATGACACTGTCATGACAGAACTGAAATCCATATTCATGAGGTCTGCAGAAATTTTCGTGAAGAATCATGAAATGGCATATATTGAACAGTTTGAAAATGCATTCAAAGTAAAATTAACTTTGGTCCCAAATTTTAATTATATCATTCAAGAGTTCAATTGCTGTACGAGTATATTTCTCACATTTACTAAGAAGTGAAATTCCTATATCCAGATCTTCTTCAGTTCCTTTTCCACTTCCTGGAAAGGGAAAAATATCACAGTATTTCTGTAGTGTATCAGCCATATCACCATATGTTTTGGATACTTCGATTAATTTTGGATGAAATTTCCTTTCAGGATACTTCTTGGCTAAACGCTTCAAAAATTCAGAAGCCTGAGTGTATCCTTCCTGGTAGGTTGCGGCTACAAGGGAGTTACCCATAGATTCAACCTTGCCATGTTTTAGGTTCTTCTGCCAAACAAGAAATGCTTCTGGACCGGATACGAACTCAACTTCCACCTCACTCCAATCTGAAGCATGTTTAAAATCCTCGTCAAACTCGACGAGGCCCACCAAAGCAGATTTCTGGTTTCTCCCAGATGCAATCACGATTGCCCGTTTGATAGCTTCCAAATCATGTTCTTCTGTCATTTTATGAGTTCGTTCCTCAAAGTAGTAGTACCATAATCCCCCTGGGGAGTGAAGATCCATGTAATGTATGGGAAGATCTTCTTTACTTATTGGAACAGATCCCGGGAACAATGATACTAATGGGGATGGATCTGCAGAGCGGAATGTATTTACAAGGTAGTTATCATCCTCATACCCGTATACGATGGCAAATTCAGCCGTTACCGGACCCCACAGTATCACTGGATTATTGTTGTCAATCTGACTCTTTATCTTCTCAAACAGCGTTATCAACCTTTTTTGATCCTTTAACTTGATCTTTTTGTCCGGAAAAATAGCTCCGGGTTCATATGATCCATGAAGTTTAAAACCCATAGATTCAGTTCCTTCGTGAACTTCCTGAAAGAAAGGATGGGCTGTTGGAGGAGCTGAACTTGTAACGCCTTTTGTCATGCAGGCTATAAAGGCGTGACCACTATAACCAGCAACTTCAGTTGTATCGAAATCTTCACCAAAGCTATTAAGGACTCCTGTAGTTGAAGCAATGAGTGAGATCCATGAAGATTGATATTTTGGAATATTCTTAACTGTATTTTTTGTCATTTTTAATCTCTCGATATTCGGTCGTGATATGAGGTAGGCCAAGGGGTTTACTGGTTTTCTCCTTGAGTTTCTACTGATGAAATCCTCCAGTGACTCGATTAGTAAAAGCCCTGTGTCAGTTAATTGATAAGTCCCATGAGACAGTTTATTCAGTAAACCGCTTGATAAGAGGATTTGCAGATGATTGGAGAGCCCAGTTTTTGAAATAGAAAGTTCGTTACTCAAAGTGGAGAAATCCTTGTCTCCCTCTATAAGACTAACAACAACTGCTAATCTAACTTTATTATCAATTGCTTTTATGTAATCTAATAAGATTGGCTCTTTAGAGCGCAAGTCATTGGCTAACTTTCTCAAACCACGTCTCATATCTATAATATCTTCACTCATCATCAATCATAAAAATTATTGAATTAATATTCATTATTTTCTGAATATAGATGAGTGTTGCTTAAATATGACAATTCAAAGCGATTAGTAAGAAAATAACGAGAAGTATGTAAAATTTGTCATCTGTTAACCAAAGCAAACTCAGCATCATAGAAATATGTTGATTCAGGATCTGCATAGCCATATTTGTAACGAAATCTTTTCTAGTAGCTTGAAGTTAAACTTAATTTTCAGGAAATTTACTGCCATTACACCAAATCTTGGAATGTTTTATATATTTAAATAAATTTCAATCACTGATTCGCAATGAATTATGGAGTTTAGAATATGAACAATAACAATAGTAATAAACTTAGCTTTATGATGTTAGGATTACTCCTTCTTTCAATTGGAGGTTTGAGTTATCATTATGTTGGATCAAAAAAAGAAATCCGAGAGGATGTTTCAGCGATAACTCAATCAAAGGTGAATAACCTACTACATGGATTTGTGCGTGGATTTATCAAGGATGACATAAATAATCAATACTATCTAAAATCTTCGAATTTA
>JAEOSP010000471.1 GCA_016840305.1 Candidatus Hodarchaeota archaeon | reverse complement strand
TTATCTTTGATTACAAATTGTCCAGCATTAGTAAAAGTGGTTTCTATATCTAAGTTATCAATTATAACTAGGTCTATGGTCCAAGTGTCAATTTGAAACTCTGTATCACACCAAATTGTCTTTTGATAAGTACCATTGATATAATCAAGATTTATAGTGTAAGTTACAGTATCATTGTAAATTTTTGCAGTAACATAGGTAATAGAATCAATATCACTGGCAGTAACGTTGATTAGTATAGTATCTCCTAAGTCTATGATTGCAGGTGTAATTTCGATATTTTCGACATTTGAAGGATTGTCTATGATCTCTAAAACGGCATTTTTGACTTCACTAGTATAATAGGTATTTCCATCATAATCTGCTTCGAGTCCATAGTTTTCAGGGGGTTGATTGGGGATTATTTCTTGATAATAGTTACCATAATCATCCGTAGTTGCAGTACCGATTTTTATCCAGTTTCCTTGGGATGTACAATTCCAATAAAGGTCAATTTCTGCATTACTAATAGGATTACCATTTGAGGAGGTCAAAGTGCCTTGAATTATTCCAGAACCAAGATGAGCTATAACATCATTTTCTAATGTAAGAATTACGTAATTTTTGGTCACTGAGAGACTATGAATGTTTTCATCAGTGTAGATTTTGTCATTTTCATCGATAGAAATTCGGACGTCGTAGTTACCTGGGTTACCATAGTGTACTTGATTTTCTTCGAGCCAAGTGATCTCAATAGTAGCATATCCGCTATCATTGGTCATTATAGTACCCCAATGATCCCAATTAAATCCTGTTAAGGTGGTCTCAAAACTAATTGGGACTTGTGGGATAGGAGTTCCTAAATCATTTGTAACATATGCGGACCAAGAGGTAGTAGTACCATATTCTATAGTATTAGAAGATATTTCTGAAACAAAGACTGCAGTGGCTTTTATAATGTTCATTTGTGCGTCATGAGTTGTAGCAGTTTGGGTTTCGTTACCCATCCATTCAAAGCGCAGTTGAAAATTGCCTTCACTGAAATCTCCTGTGGAGATGTCAAAAGTGGTATATCCTTGAGAAATGCTTGCGTTAAGTTCTTGTATTGTTATATTATTTTGACGAATGTAACAATAGAGTATACCATCTGTTATTGAATTACCTGAGGAAGAAGTGATATATACCGGGATATTTAGAATATCACCTATAGTAACTTCAAAGATTTCTTGATCTAATGAAATAGTAGTATTATATATAACTATTGGGTCAATAATTGTCGCTGAAATGTTAGCAGCAGCTTTTGTCTCATTAGTTATGTCATCAATTAAACTTAATTCAAATAATACTGGTCCTTCCTGGTAATTACTGTCGGGTTCAAAGATATAAGTATAATCTCTTGAAATTACTGTATCTTCGTCTAATAGAAAACTAATAGCGCCATTGTCCTGGTATGCGTATAATTGCGCAATTTTACCAGTGGGATCGTCTCCGTCAAATGTTGCGTTAATTTCTATCGTATCTTCTCCACGATTTATTGTGGTTGCGTTGCCTGTCATGGATATCGTATAATTTTCAGGTAGTACTTCTGTATTATTATTTATAATTTCTAGTACGCATGAATCACTGGATGCATCATGGTCTACATTATAGGATCCAGAATAACGAGATTCAATTGTATGGGTCCCATTTGCATACCAAGAGGGTATACTCAGAGTTAGAGTAGTAATATAGGTATCATCCATCACAGCAATGATATCATGACGTTGAAGGACGATATTCTCTGTTATATCGAATAAATAGATATATCCTCCAGAAAAGAGTGGAAAGACACTATCTATGATGTTTATAGTCACACCAAAGTCTACTGTATCATTAGGATAAGCAGTACCTGTATTAGTTATCATAAAAGTCTCAGTTTCTGTACTTCCAGGAATCATTGGATCGTTTATTGAAACTTGAGTAGTTCCTAAAGAGGTCTCATATTGACTAGTCCCTTCATAACTGGCAATAAACGTACACCAACCAGTAGGGGTCCATGCTTTAGGTATCCATTCGATATATGCGACTCCATTGTAAATATTTTCGGTTATTGAATAAAAGGTATCTGTTTCTTCATACACTGTTACCTGACCGTTCGGTACGAAATTTCCGCCAGCCGTTACGTGAACTGTAAAAAAGATAGAGTTCGGACTTATATCTTCAATCCGATCTGCAAAAACTTCAGTTAGTGTTGGTTGAGTTTCACTAGCTGTAACGTCAGATATATTGGTGCTATTTCCAAAATTAAGTAAGACTAGTAAAAATAAGCTAATTCCAATCTCAATATAGCGTGTTCTCATTTTTTTCAACGGTGCACACCCATTCACTCTCCCTACCTTCGTTGTGGTTTTATATATCAGAACAAATATCCGACTTTTTCTTATCTTTATATTCGTAAGGAGGAAGAATTAGTACGTGAATGTAAATGCTAATCAGAAATCGTAGTTTCTTGCATTTTTTTCTCGAGAAATCAAAAATTAGAGGCGTGATCTAAATGGCTAAAAGTCAGCAAATACTGGAAAAAGGAATTCATAGCACATCTACTGATGGCTCTATGCTTCGTTCCCATATTCCTATAGTAACAGCCCCACAAACCTATCTGACGATAGTATGTCCTTGTGGAGATGAACATAAAATTGACTTAAGCAATTTACCACAATCTACAACTCGTCGTATGCAAGTACAAGAAAAATGTGAATATGCACGACATTTTGTGATTCATAGTGGTCATGCTAAGTATCGAAAAATCTTAATTGTATCAGATTTTGGAGAAAAATAAATTGTCTGGTTTATTGGACCTCATCTTTGGAGGTCTTCTGTCAGCAGGGCAAAATTGGTATGAAACCGCTTTTATGAGTGGAGTGAATGCCATGCCTAGCGCATTGTTATCTTTTCTATTAAGCTACTTGGTAATCCAGTTCTTTTTCTTCATCTTTCCCCCAGTGAAGAAATTAATGATGGCTATAGGAGCACCATTCCGTTATTTACACGTTTGGCTTCATATAGATGCTGCTAAACGGCTAGAGAAAAATAAATATGGAATTGTGGACGAAAATCCTCGTTCTTTAGGCTTCTGGGGTAGTAAAAAAGGCAATGATACAATCGGCCTTCTTCATCCATATTTCTCTACCTCTGACGCTTTCAAAGTGGCTTCCGCACCTCTGTTAGGAGCTGGTGCCTTATTTGTATTTTTAATCCTTTCAGCTCCTATTTTTGCAGGTATGGGCGCATTTGGGTTTATATTTCATGTTTACCTTATTTTTTGCTGTTTAGGGGTAGCTCTTCCTTCCCCAAGTGACTATTCTTTCATAGTCAGTGGAAACAGTGTACGAGCTGGTGGACTTAACCCCGGATATGTCCTGTGGGCATATTTTGTGTTTGCCATTAGTGGTTACATAGCTATGCAACGAACTTCTTCTGCTATGGTAGCATTCAAAGATGGCATCGTCTTTACTTTAATATATCTCTTTCTACTTCTTGTAGTATCAAGAATTAGTAACAAATCTGCAGTAGCAGGGTAGAAAGAGAAAAGAAATTTTTTTTTAAAAAAGATTATAGAAAACTAATTTTATTATGCGGTTGCAGTAGCATATTGAGGAGTGGTAACCATAATACATAACTTGGCAATTGCTCGATTCCAATAGGCAATAGCTTCAACTTCATCTAAGAAGAACTTCTCATCAATTATGGCATCATATCCATGATAAACCGCTGCATATATATAGCGAAAGAAAGTTAGGGTCTTTGTTTGAATGGCTTCTACTTTCCTCATACGATCACTCGATTCGTGAGAAACAAGGGGAGTTATTACTATCTCATAGGCTTCGTCGTTTTTCAACAATTAGATCAATCCTCGGTCCTAATTTCCTGCATGTAAGAATAAAGTGCGGCAAGTACGCGAGTATCAAGAGCAGAATTAGTGTCTTTCTTAATGTATGCTGGTATTGTGCTAGAGTGAAAATCAGTCAAAGTAATTGTGTTACTGCAGGACATAAGCATCAATGTATCTTATTTCCTTCAGTATTTAAAGAAAAGAAATATCCAGATTTTGGAGCCTTCTTTCAGATACTTATAAGGAGTATGAGCATAGGTTATTGAGGATTGAAATGGCAACCGTTGCAATAAACTCTACTGTTGTATCAAATCTAAACGATAATTCAGATAATATGGCCTCTCTCTTATTCTTAATAGCTCTTTTTCAGAAAAAAGGAGATGTAGGCACCGCAACTAAACTTATTAAGACCTTACAAAAATATAAGTAAGTTTCCTAATTTTTTAATTTTAATTTTCTAAAAAATAACTAATTTTAATTTTTTAATTTTAAAATAATAAAAAAATTATAGAAAGATTCCAACTGTAATTCCAATAATTCTTCCACATACTAAACCAATAGATGTGATCCAGGAAAAACGAGCAAGTGACTTTTTCATTCCTTTTTGACGGGTGAGAACGTCAGGGTTTCTGATATAGCGTAAAAGAAGGTAGCCACCATAGAGACCTAAAAGTGCGTCTAAGGGTAAAACATTGAGAATAATTCCTATAATGAGGACAGAATAATTCACAATAGTATATAGTTGAAGATTGGTTACAACAGCCCGAATACCAAACACTACAGGAAGAGTCCGAACTTTATTATCTTTATCTCCCTTGATATCACGTAAGTCACCCATTGTAGTGGTTAAAAACATCAATGAGAGGAAGAAAGGGATAAATATAAAGAACAGAGGGGAAATCTTATCTGTTATAGCAGTGTAAGCAATTATAGGAACAAAAGACCAGCCATAAGCCACAAAGAACGGTTTAATGATTGTGCTTTTTACTCGCCATCGGGAGTATACTATGCCACTAAATACAGGGCCTACAAGCATTAATAGAAAAGCAAGAATTCTACCTAAAAGTAGTAAAGGAACTACACTAAGAGCAAATAAAACAGCTAGGAATACTTTGCATTCAGTTATTGAGAGCTCACCAGTCACTAAAGGTCGGTGAGGAGCATTGATTCGATCTTCATCTAGATCAGTAAGTTGATTATAGCCATAAGAAAAAGCAGCAATAGCTGCAATAGAAAGAAGTGCAATTATAACATAAAGTAAAGAATTAAGTGTTATACCCGCATAAATTACCCCGACCATCCCATTTGTCAATCCCATCATGACAACAGTGGGTCTAACCAGTTTTGAGTAGGAATGAAAGAGATTTTTTTGTGGTCGTTCGCTATCCACATTCTCTTTAATTGCATACATGTGACAATTGTCTCCATATATGTCAACCTGACTTTTCGGTTATAAATATCAAAAAAGAAAAATTGAATATCCAAAAAAATAGAGGGAGGGAAGGAAAATTAGTTAGTTTTAATTTGTTTCTTGATATAGTGAATTGCAGTGGATAATTTTTTCTTTAATCGAGGATCATCAAGAGTACGTAAATTTCGAGATTTTAGAACCTTTTTACAGGCAATCTCAACAATAGCATGACCGTAAATTTCTGGATCTTTGGGTATAATCCCTTTGACTCGTAAAAACTTGCAAAGACGACGACTATAGGCGAGAATCTCCTTTTTTTGGGAGAGTGGGTGGGACCCTATATTCAAATCCGCTATTAGGCGAGTCATTTGAAATCGAATCACGTCGAAGGTCTCATCTTTACCTCGTTTCTTATAAAACTCTTTATAAGCACCAGAAGAGACTGCATTAAATTTAGCAGCGGCTATTTCTTTTTTATCAATGTTCATGCCTAATTCTTGATTGATTTCGAAAACTGTCTTCCATGGAATCGTACGGCAGGATACAC
>JAEOSP010000470.1 GCA_016840305.1 Candidatus Hodarchaeota archaeon | reverse complement strand
TTTAACCATTTCTTCATTTAAAGGTAGCAGAATTCCAATCGGAATTTCATTAATAAGAAAATTAGAGAGTAAATTATCTCCATCTAGATTAAACAATCCAAAGATTGAATTAACAATTAGAGATAACAGATGAGTATTTAACATCAAAGCTCCAAGAACTACTACTACACTACCAAAAATGCTAACAGCAAAAGTTCTATTAAGAGAATTTAGCTCCATTTTTGAGTCACCAAAAAATGAAAGCGCATAAGGAACCCAAATTCCTAGAAATAAGAGTGGTGCGCAGTATTGTGTGAAAATCCACACCTGCTCTCGAAAAATAAAAGCAGACTTTGAAATGAATAGAAGTGCCAGTATTGTAAGAAATGAGAAAACACTGATAGACCTAAGAAGCTTACTTCTGAGAATGTTCATACTCTAAGTTCTTCCTTAAATTCATCGTAAGCCCAAGCAAATGAAACAGTACGGAAGGCTTCAACAAATCGGGTTACTAGAGAAGTCAAAAGCGTGGGAATTATTGGCACACTAAGGAACAGAATTGATGGAATTGTCAGATACGTACTTAATCCTGATAAAAATGAGAATACGATAATCATTCCGACTGTAGTCCAAAAATATCTTCTGGAAAATCTATAGGTTCGCTTGATACTATTTGTAACACCACCGTCTGGTTCAAAGAAATAGGCAGGAAGTATATAGGTAAATAAAGCGTTAAAAACAAAAGTCATAATAGCGACTAGCAATAGGAGAATCAGAATAAGAAGCATACTTGTCAAAATTGCCATTGAATTGTATGTATCAGTCATGGAGAGAATCGAACCAGCTCCAAGAAATGTAATTCCAAATAAACTTGAAAGTGAGACGGATAACATAAGGAGTTGAAGAACGATAACTTTTGGGAGTTTTTTAACGCTCTCTTGAAGACTCTCGAATAAATTAAATGACTGAGAAGCACTTCTTCTCAATTGAGCTAAACTAGCCAGATACCAGCTTTGAATGAAGCTCGTTATCAAGAAGCTCATTACAAGATTAGTAATGAGCAACTCTAATGATAGATTTACACCAATTCCTGAGCCACCAATTGTAGAACTTATCGGATCAAGAAAGGACATTACCCCAAATCCTAGTAGGTCTAATAAAATATCTAGAAGAATCGCAACAAAAGTGATAACAAGGAATCCTCTGTAAGTTTTAAGATAAAATATGCCATTCCGTAAAATTGCACTGCCTGAGAGATATTGAGCTGCGAGGCCTCTAGTTTGGAGATCTGTAGGCTTTTGATTAATTGATGCATATGAGGTTTGTCCACACACAGGACATTTGACTTGTGTTATAGAGCAAAACTTAGATTTCGAATCATGGATAAAGACTTGATTTGTTAAACTTTTAATGGATGAACGGAAGTGTTCAGGGAAGCTTTTCTCCGCCAAAGCTTGTGCTATTGCTTTATCGGTGTTTTCTCTGGAAATAAGAAATTGAGTAGTTGTATTGATTTCCTGCATAATTGCTGAATCTCTTGCACAGTACCACCATTCCACTGGGCTATCCCGATCTTTTAAGTGAAAACCACATGATGTACAATAATCACCGCTGGTTTTTTGGCCACATGAAGGGCAAATCTGTTTAGTTTCAACACCTGAAATGACTTCAGATTTTTTAGCGCCGATTGAAGGTTGGATGCCAACTGATTGACCACAATTCGGACAATAATAGTTTGTACTATCAACAGGAATTCCACAGGTCGGACAAATATTTGATTGAAGCGTTTGAACTTGTGTTAAAGGGGTTCCACATTCAAAGCAAAAGCTCATATTTCTTGGATTGGAAACACCGCATTTTGAGCAATGAAGAACTTTATCTTCGTTTGAAGGAGAAAGTGGAGATTTACTAATGATATTTTTTCCACATTCAAAACAAAATCGTGCTTCTGGAGGATTATCAACCCCACAACTATTACAACGCATCTGGATCTCTTTCTCCTAAATAATCCTATATGCCGATAATTAAGATTCATTTTTTAAAAGCGTTTTGATTGAAGCACTATTTTTTTAATGAAACGTATTATTGAAAATATATTAAACACAAGGAATACCTGCTTTGACAAAAATCCCTTCTCGTGACTTCATTTCTGTAGATTTTGCACTAAAAGCTACAATAATTATTTTACTGTGGGCAACTCCTCCACTAGTTTCAAAAGTGTTTGTTGGCACTCAATTGAGTTTTCCAGGTTTGTTTTTCGGTTTTTTACGGTATTTACTGGGTGCCTTATCACTATTTGTAGTAATTCTTACCAGAGGAAATATTAAGCAAGTTATAACTATTTTTAAGAATCATATATTTGGAATCGGACTTTGTGCGGGTTGGTTAATCCTGATGATTGTTGGACAAAATTTTTCAATCTATTTCATACTTGGATCTTCGAGTTCAATCCTATTGAATTTTAATCCTGTAATGGTCTATCTTCTAGCCCCCATTATCTTTCTTGATGAGCAATATTCAAAGGTCCAATCCATTGCGGTAATAATTTCAACCATTGGTATTTGTCTTGTGTTTTTATCATCCCTAGATCTGTTTGTCGTTAACTTCAAAGATTTTTTATTAGGAAATGCTCTTGGATTGTTATCAGGCGTAGCTTGGGCTGGATATACTCTTTGTTTAAGGAAAATTTTTTCGGAAAAATCATCAGAGGAAGTTACAGCTGTTATCCTACTCATAGCTGCTATATTACTTCTTTTCATGTCCTTTTTAACAGAGAAATTTCCTCCAGTTGAAAGTTATTCTATTGAAAGTATAATTGGTTTACTTATAATCGGCGTAGGTGCAGCAGGTATTGCTTTCACTCTTTACTTACAGCTAGTACAGAAATATGGTGCAACGTACTCAGCTAATATACAGTTCCTAATACCAATTGTATCATTGGTCTTGGCATGGATTTTTCTTGATGAATTTTCAATTTTGGCTATTGGAGGAGGAATTTTATGTGCGATAGGCGTCGCATTGGTGACAAAACAACCAGTTAACAGATAAAAAAAAGAAAAATGTAATTAAAAATTACATATTTTCGAATACTTTGTCAAGTTCTTCATCAGGAACCTCAAAAACTACATTATGGGGAGGTAAGGGTTCATTTTTGAAAAATTCAGGTAATCTATCATCCACTTTCGTAAACCCTGCCTTTTTATTAAACTCTCTCTCTTTTCGTAGAACATTCATTCCATACTCAACCAGATCAAGTGAATCTTCACCTAAAAATCCTTGGACTGATTGAACCATGC